>JAZGIX010000275.1:0-8032 GCA_036482315.1 Acidimicrobiia bacterium
TGGTCCGAGACGGAGATCGTTGGCCGGCTTCGGGAGATCATGAGCCGGTCGTTCAGCGATGTTCTGTCGGTGTCGATTCGAGAGAAGACAGACATGCGTACTGCGGCGCTGATGAAGGGGATCAAGCGAGTGGCAGACGCCAAGTTGGCCCGAGGAGTATTCCCGTAGGTCGCTAGGCGACGCTGACCGCTTCGGTCTCGCGGGTCTCGGCAAATGCCGGGCAGATCTCCTGGAAAGAGCACCAGTCGCACAGTCTTCCCACGCGGGTTGGGAATTGGTCTCTGTCGATGGCGCGATCTATGGCAGTCCACAGGGCGCGCAGTTGCCGGTCCATGGCGTCGAGCTGAGCATCGGAGACCGGGATCTCGTAGACCGTTGGGCCGTTGAGGTACATCAGCTTGATCGCGTCCGGTGTCTTTCCGGTGCGGCGACGGATCAGCAGCGCATAGATCTTGAGAGCAAAGAAGGCTGGGATCGCGTAGCGCTCGGGTGGAGCCTTGCCGGTCTTGTAATCGGTGATCACGAGCCGTCCGTCGGGTGTTTCTTCCATCCGATCGAGGATCCCTCTGATTGTGATCCCGTCCAGGTCCTCCAGCATGTCGAGTTCCCGGTCGATCGGGTCGAACGATGCCGGATCCTCGATGGAGAAGTAGTTGGCCAGTAGTTCCAAGCTTTCGATGCCCCAGGCGCGCTCCTCCTCGACCGAATCGAACAGGCCTTCGAACTCGTCATCGGTACGCAGCTCCGCCCATGCTTGGCGGAAGAGGTCGTAGAGGACCTCGGGGTTTCGTTGCGCCGCCGGCAGGTCGAACAGGCGCTGCAACGCGAGGTGGGCGGTCGTCCCGCGGGCCTGATACACGGTGGTCGGTTCGGGGAGCCGGTCGATCGCTCGGAACTTGAAGAGCTGAGGGCAGTGCTTGAAGTCGCCTGCTCGGCTGGGGGAGAGTGTCTCGAGTCCCATGTGTCGGACTATACGACAGGGGAGTGACACGTGTGTAGTTCGGAACCAGCCGGCGTCCT
The DNA here is from genome assembly GCA_036482315.1 of Acidimicrobiia bacterium. GTDB lineage: Bacteria > Actinomycetota > Acidimicrobiia > Spongiisociales > UBA11373 > JACZWZ01. The sequence goes on from JAZGIX010000275.1 coordinate 1,021, forward strand.
GCTCGGAGTGGTTGACGTGCCTGCTGGGGTGGGTGTTGAGGTCGGTCGAGATTGCAGATCTACACGGTGTTTCGCTCGCGGTGGTCGACGCGCCTGCCGGCAAGGCGTCCGCCTGCGGTCGAGATGGCAGATCCAGAAGTTGTCTGCTATCTGCTATCTGCTTCCCGCGGTCTCCACCCGCCGTCGCCCTACCTTCAGATCCCCCTCCCACACCGCAAACACTGCGCCACCGATGAGAATCCACGCTGCGGCGGTCAGGAACATGGTCTCGTATGAGAAGGCGGCGATGAGCCACCCGAACGTGGGGCCTCCCACCAGGGCACCAACGTCGAATAGCCCGGTAAAGATCGCGGAGGCAGATCCCCGATTCTTGAGCTCGGCTCGACCGAAGGCGTATGCATACAGAATCGGGAAGGCATAGCCGTGGCCGGCTCCGCACAGGGCTCCGGCCAGTAACACCGAGCCGTCTGATTCGGCGCCGGCCAGCATTGCGAAGCCGGCGGCAAAGAGCACCAGAGCCGGGTAGAGCACCTTCTTGGGACCGATGCGCTCGGGGAGCCAACCCGTGGTCAACCGCAGGATGATGGCGGTGGCCGAGTAGGCGGCGAAGAACCCGCCGACGGTCCCGATCCCGCTCTCGTCGACGAAGGTGCGCAGGAATGTGAAGTAGGCGGCGAGCGCCAGGGAGAAGACGATGGTTATCCACCACACCGGCAGCAGGTCTCGTTGTCGTAGCGGCGCCAGGAACGAAGTGCCCCCATCCCGGCCGGCGGGTTCGATCACCTCGGGCAGCAGAAACGAGAGAGCGAACGTGACCACCGCAAATCCGACGGACGTCATGAACAGAGCCTGGAAGTCCCATCTGGCGAGAACGAAATCGCCGAGCAGGCCTCCGAGTGCGATGGGGAGCATTCCTGAGATTCCGAACAGTGCCAGTCCTTGGGTCCGATTCCGGTCCGGAAGGATGTCGGCGGCATAAGTGAATATTGATGCGAAGAGCATCGCCTCGGCGAAGCCGTGGATGATTCTGACGATGTAGACCCAGGGCCCCAGCGAGTTGATAGTCAGGTACAGGAGGAGAACGAAGATGTTTATGGCACCCCCGGTCAAGATGATGGGACGACGACCTCGGCGATCCATCTCCTTGCCGATCTGCGGGCGAATCGCGATGGCGGCCAACGCTGTTACCGCCACTATCAGTCCGATCTCGACCTCGGAGCCGCCGAGGTCTTCGATGTAGCCCGGAAAATGCACGAACAAGAAGAAGGCGAGACCGCTGAACAGGCTCACAAGCCAGGCGATGATGAAACGACCGGTCAGCAGAGAAGAGTGCACGGCCAGGGATCGTATCGTTCTCCCTCGGAACCACCGCCCACCGATCGCGAAAACTCGATTTGGGCCGCGAAATCTCAGTACCGGTTCTGCTTGACGGGTCGAGGGTGAGTGCGTACGTTGCTGGTACTCCTCCTCGGAACCGCAAGGGGACGGGGAGGCGGCCCCGGGGAACACCCCCGCAAGGGGGTCGCCGGAGAGGGTCTTCGGGCTCACTTTGGTGCCACGGGGCCACGGCTGGAAGCCGGACTCGCCCTTCGGGGTTGGAACGGTGGACGGCGCTGGAGCGGCAGCAATGTCGCCTCGGTTGCCCCCTGAGGGGATGCTCCGCAAGGTGCAGTTCAGCAGGGGGACATGAAACCCCTAGGGGTCGAAGCTTCGGCGGAGATTCCTGGGGGTTTCACCTTTTCCGGATTTCTCCGTTTCCGTCGTCTGGGAGAATCGCTCTTATGAGAACGATCGGGTTGCTCGGCGGAATGAGTTGGGAATCTTCGATCGAGTACTACCGAATCATCAATGAGGAGGTCCGTGCCCGGCTCGGCGGGACCCATTCGGCCAGGTCGGTGATGTACTCGGTCGACTTCCACCAGATCGAACAGATGCAAGCTGCCGGTGATTGGGTAACGGCCACGAAAGCTATGGTCGAGGCGGGACGCCTCGTCCAATCGGGGGGAGCCGGATGCCTCCTGATCTGCGCCAACACCATGCACCTGATGGCCGAGGAGGTCCAGGCAGCGATCGACATTCCGCTGCTTCATATCGCGGATGCGACCGCCGACGCGGTGAGAGCCTCCAGCATCCGGTCGGTGGCGCTGCTCGGCACCAGGTACACGATGGAGCAGGACTTCTATCGGGGTCGACTCGAGGACCGGCACGAGCTGGAGGTGCTGATTCCAGACGCGGCCGACCGCCAGATCATCCACGACGTCATCTACGACGAATTGGTGCAAGGGACGGTGAAGGATCGTTCACGTCGCGAGTTCCTCCGGATCATCGAGGCGCTGGTGAACTCCGGCGCCCAGGGAGTCATTGCGGGGTGCACCGAGATCGAGCTGCTCGTCGGACCGGAGCATGTTTCGGTGCCCTACTTCCCGACCACGCGGCTGCACGCCCTGGCGGCGGTGGAATGGTCACTCGCAGATCGGTGACCGGGCGTCGGGTGTCGCTCAGGCGGGTCCATCGGGGGCGGGGCGCGGCCCTTGATCCCGCTGGTCGCCCTTTCTCCATTTGCCCGGTCCGGCGCTGATCCCGAGGGCCCACACCATGACCAAGCCGAGGATCTCGACGAGGTGGATGGACTCTCGTGCCACCGTGCTTGCTCCATTGATGAGATCGAGGGTTGCCCCGGCGAGCGTGATGGCGAATACCGCCGCCATCGGGACCATGCCGTATGCCCGGTCGGGTCGCCAGGCAACGAACAGGAACGTGGCGCCGAGCGCCATGCTGAAGGCGCTCTGGTGCCGAGAGAGATGGATGAGGGCGACATCGACTCCGCCGGCAAACAGATCCGGGAGGTTCCAAGCGATGAGCAGTACTCCGATCCAGGCCAAAACCAGACGGATCGCGCGATAGCGTTCGAAGCCGCGTGGAGTCGGTGGAATGAACCGGCGTCGCGGTCCGTGCGCCGCTACCGAGTGAATGAGGCGGCGCTCCAGTCCGTGGGCGTCTTCCTTCCAGGCGCGGCATTCGGCGCAGGTCGCCAGGTGGGCATCCACCTCGGCCCATTGGCCTACATCGCCATCGATCTGAGCCGAGACGAGCTCGCGGGCCGTCGTGCAATCCATGCCAGTCCTGTCGCTCCCCGGGGTCGGATGGTTCCCGTAGTGGTCATAAAATGTAGAGGTGGATCGCCTCACCGTGTCAGCTCTTCGGGCCAAGGCGGGCGATCGCCGGGCGCTCGACGAGCTGATAGCAGAGCTTCAACCAGACGTCTGGCGTCTCTGCCGGTTTCTCGGCTCTCCGGCCGATCCGGATGACCTGACGCAGGAGACTTTCGAGCGTGCTCTACGGTCGTTGCATCGGTTTCGAGGTGACGGTGCAGTTCGCAGTTGGATGCTTTCGATTGCCCGGCGGGTGTGCGTCGATTCGACCCGACGCTTGATCCGCCGACGCCACCTCGACGAACGGTTGGGCCAGCACTTCTCAGACGCCAATCACCGTGACGCATCCTGGCTGGAGGTCGATGATCTGCTGGCAGGACTCGATCGAGAGCGGCGCGAAGCCTTCGTACTGACCCAACTCGTGGGCCTCTCGTATGAGGAGGCCGCCGACGCGATCGGCTGCCCGATCGGCACGATTCGGTCCCGGGTTGCCAGGGCTCGGACGCAGTTGCTCGGAATCGACGTGATCGCCGCTGCTCGCAGCGCCTTAGAAACCGGGAACCAACCCGGAATTGTGAACGACTCTCTCATTGAAACCAGTCTTGTGGAGGTTTGAAGTGAGAGGCCTGAGAGTCGCGGCCGTGCTCGCGACGTTGATGCTGGTGGCGTCCGCTTGCGGGGACGATGACGGCGGGATCGCCATCGAGGGGGAATGGGCGCGCACGAGCCCTGCCGCGGTCACCAACGGTGCGGCATACATGCAACTGACGGCCGCCGAAGACGACGCCTTGATCGGCGCCTCGGTCGACGGTTCGGTGGCGGGGATGGTGCAGGTGCACGAAGTCGTGATGGATGCCGACGGCGCGATGAAGATGCAGCAGGTGGCATCGATCCCGCTCCCGGCCGGAGAGACCGTGTCGCTGGCACCGGGCGGGTTCCACATCATGATGATGAATTTGGCCGCACCGTTCGAGTCGGGCCAGAAGTTCGACGTCACGCTCCAGTTCGAGGTGATGGGTGATGTGGTGGTGGAGGTCGAGGTCATGGAGGAGGCTCCCTAGAGCTAGAAAGAGCCTGTCTCCAAGCAGCGTGGCGCCGGCCGAGCCAATCCAGTTCCCTCTCGATTGGGCTTCTCCCAACTCTGTGCCGGCGCTTCGCTGCGTCTGAGTCGATCGGCAGGCAGAAACAAATGACGTCAGGGGCGGGCCGGGTTCAATCTTCCGGGTAAGGGAAGGCAACCGTTCCGGGTACGCTCGCCGTCGTGACATCCGATCCAGTCGATCTGCTCGACGACGGGGCCGCGCTTCGTGCCGACATCCGGCTCCTGGGAGATCTGCTCGGTCAGACCCTGGTCCGCCAGGTGGGTCCCGAATTGCTCGACCTGGTCGAACAGGTGCGAGCCCTGACTAAGACCCTGCGAGATCGACCCGACGAGGCCAAGGCGGGACAACTCGAGTCACTGCTCGCCGTGCAGGACCTGGAAACGATCATTCTTTTGACGCGAGCCTTCTCTACCTACTTCTATCTAGCCAATGTCGCCGAGCAGGTCCATCGGATGGATGTGCTCACGGCGCGGTCACGGCGGACCGCCGGCTGGCTGGAGTCCACGGTCGATCGGGTGCTCGAGGCGGAGATCCCGCTCGAGGAAGTTCGTTCGATCGTGCGTCGGTTGGAAGTGCGACCGGTGTTCACGGCCCACCCAACCGAGGCAGCCCGGCGATCGATGCTCACCAAACTCTCCTCGGTGGCCGAGTTGTTGGAGGAGCGTTCCGACCCGAGAGCCACCCGGTCACAGATCTCCACGATCGATCATCGCCTGGCAGAAACGATCGAACTCATGTGGCAGACCGATGAGCTCAGGGTGGCCAAGCCGACACCACTCGACGAGGCGAGGTCGGCGGTGTACTACCTGGAGGCAATAGCCACCACCTCCTTCGATCGGCTCACCGATACTGTCGAGCGCGAGTTCGCCAGGCTGGGGGCGCCGCTGGAACCGGCCGCTGCTCCACTGAGCTTTGGTTCGTGGGTCGGAGGCGATCGTGATGGGAACCCGAACGTGACGTCCGAGCTCCTGTTGGAGGTCCTGGCGATGCAGCACGATCACGGGCTCCGGATGTTGATCGAGGCCGTTGAGACCCTATCGGCCGCTCTGTCGACGTCGGAGCGGATCACCCCGATCGCGCCGGCATTGCGAGCCTCTCTCTTGGAGGACCAGCGCGCCATGCCTGAGGTGTGGGAGCGCTTTTCGACTCTCAGCGCAGGCGAGCCCTATCGACTCAAGTGTGCCTTTATGCATGCTCGACTTCGGGCCACCCACGCCCATCTGGTCGAGCAGGACGTTGGTGGTGTTGGCTATTCGGGTCGTGGTGAGCTGCTCGGCGATCTAAGGCTCGTTTACGAGTCGCTCACCGAGAATCGCGGTGGCCTGATTGCCGGAGGCATGGTCACCCGACTCATGCGTCGAGTAGCTGCGTTCGGCTTCGGCCTGGCTCGGATCGATGTGAGGGAGCATTCCGACAAGCACCACGAGCTCCTGAGGGAGATTTTCCGCCATGTCGCCGACATCTCTTACGACGAACTCTCACCGGGAGAGCGGCTCGATCTGCTCGCTCAGGAACTCGGGTCGCGCCGCCCGTTGACCAGTCGAACGGTTGAGTTGTCGGAAGGAGGTGGCCGAACGCGTCGTTCCTTCGAAGCGATTCGCCGGGCACTAGATAGATTCGGCGATGAGGTCGTCGAGTCCTACATCGTGTCGGAAACGACCGGCGCCGCAGACGTGTTCGCCGTGGCCGTGCTCGCTCGCGACGCCGGTCTCATCGATTTCACCACGGGCCTCGCTCGCATCGGCTTCGTCCCCTTGTTCGAGACGACTCGGGAGGTGGAACGTGCCGGAGAGATTCTCGACGACATGCTCACCAACCCCTCCTATCGCCGCCTGGTCGAACTTCGCGGAGATCGCCAAGAGGTGATGCTCGGCTACTCCGATTCATCGAAACACGGTGGAATCGCTACCTCGCAGTGGGGGCTCTACCGGGCTGCTCGGATGCTCCACGACGTCGCCGATGACCATGGGGTGCACCTGACGCTGTTCCATGGCCGAGGTGGCACGATCGGTCGCGGCGGGGGCCCAACCAATGAGGCGATTCTGGCTCAACCGTTTGGGACCGTCGACGGGACGATCAAGCTCACAGAACAGGGTGAGGTGATCTCCGACAAATATGGGCTGCCCGGTCTTGCCGAGCGGAACCTGGAGCTCACACTGGCCGCGGTGTTGGAGGCATCGCTGCTCCATCGCCGGTCGCGCAGCGACGATGAGACTCTTGATCGGTGGTTCCGGGCGATGGATGCCGTCTCCGAGGGTGCCCATGTCGCCTACCGGGCCTTTGTCGAAGCCGATGGCACTCTGGACTACTTCAGGGCTGCGACTCCGGTTGCCGAGTTGGGAGAATTGAACATCGGGTCGCGCCCGTCGATGCGGCCCGGGAGAGATTTCGGACTAGATGGTCTGAGAGCGATTCCCTGGGTATTCGGCTGGACCCAGACCCGTCATGTGGTCCCGGGCTGGTTCGGTGTCGGCAGCGGGATTCTGGCGGCGCGTCGGCTCGGGCATGGTGAGACGCTCGACGAGATGTTCTCCAAGTGGTCCTTCTTCGCCACCTTCGTGGGCAACGTCGAGATGACGCTTGCCAAAACGGACCTGACCGTCGCCGAACGCTATGTGCATGCCCTTGTTCCGGAGTCGCTGCACCACGTGTTCGACATCATCACCGAAGAGCACGAGCGCACTGTCGCCGCCGTGACTGCGATCACCGGCCACGACAAACTGCTCGGAGCCCATCCGACCCTGCGGCGCACCTTGA
>JAZGIX010000276.1:0-9778 GCA_036482315.1 Acidimicrobiia bacterium
GATCACACTGGTCATCGCCCGACCCGCCGCGCTCTCCGCCGCCACAGAACTGGTGGCCCGGCTCGGATACGGCCAGTCGACCGTCGGTCGAACACCGGCGGACGCCGACCTCGTGGTTATCGTCGGGGCCGATGCTCCGCTTCTCTGATTGGCGCGTTCAATGACCATTCACCAAGCCCTACTGCTCGTCGGTGGTCGCGGGACTCGGATGTGGCCGTTGACGGCAACGATGCCCAAGGGGCTGATACCCGTCGCCGGCGTGCCGTTCCTGGACCTGCAGATCCGACAACTCGCCGCCGCCGGCATCGATGAGGTATTCCTGGCTGTCGGCCGCGCTCAACTCGAGGAATGGCAGCAATTCGCCGCGGCTCGCGACGGCGTCCGGCTTGTGGTCGAGGATGAGCCGCTGGACACCGCCGGACCCGTGCTCGCCGCCCTGAGTGATCTAGGAGAGCGATTCCTGGTGCTCAACGGGGACGTCGTTATCGAGGCCGATCTGAAGAGTTACATCGCGGCGGCACATGACGACGCGAAGGCGACTCTCGGACTCGTCGAGGTAGAAGACACCAGTGCGTACGGCGTGGTCGTGCTGGACGGATCTGGGATGGTGGATCGGTTCATCGAGAAGCCGCCGGCCGACGAAGCCCCGGCGCGAACAGTCAATGCCGGCATGTACGTCATGACCCGGGCCGCCCTCGCCGAGTATCCCGAGGGAAGATTGTCGTTTGAGCGCGTGGTATTCCCCCGCCTGGCAGACGAGGGCTCCCTGCAGGGAGTCGTGATTGCAGGCCGGTGGCTCGACATCGGGACGCCGGAACTCTTCCTCGACTGCACCGGAGCGGTGCTAGGTGGGGCAACCGAACTTCACCGACCCGAATCGAGCCACCTGATCGAAGGGACTTGCCGGGGCGACACCGCCGGCGAATGGTCGTGGATTGCTGCTGGTGCCAGCGTGGAGCCCGGCGCCGTTATCGAGGAAGCGGTGATCCTGCCGGGGGCCACGATTGGAGCAAACTCGGTCGTCCGGCGGGGAGTTGTCGGCTGGGACGCCACGATCGGGAACGATTCAGTCATCACCGGAGCAACGATGATCGGGGCCGGCGCCTCGATCGGATCGAATGTGGAGCTGGATCGGGGGATCCGGATCGCTCCGGGATCGCGGCTCGAGTCGGGTGCTGTGTCGTTCGCCCCACCGAGTTGAGCGATACCGTCTCTGAAGAGCCTAAGGAGAACCATGACACGCAAGGCCATTGTCACCGGTGGCGCCGGATTCGTCGGGAGTCACCTGGTCGACCTCCTGGTCGATGATGACTGGGATGTACTGGTGCTCGACGACCTCTCATCGGGGAAGATGGAATATCTCGCCGAAGCCAGACAGCGCGCCAAGATCGGGATCCACATCACCGATATCCGGGCTCCCGAACTGGGAGATGTGGTGGGGCGATTTGGGCCTGAGGTGGTTTTCCATCTGGCGGCCCAGTCGAAGGTGAGGCCCTCTGTGGATGACCCGGTTCATGATGCTGAAATCAATGTGATCGGCACCATCGGATTGCTTGCTGCAGCTGCGGCCGCCGGTACCCGCAAAGTTGTGTTTGCCTCTTCCGGGGGAGCCATCTACGGCGGTGCGGCCAAGCTGCCGGTGAAAGAGACCGCCGCCAAACATCCAGAGTCCCCCTACGGCATCTCCAAGAAGATCGTCGAGGACTACTTCCGGTGGTATCACGAGATGCACGGGCTCGGCTACACGCTCATCGCCCCGGCCAACATCTATGGACCCAGACAGGACCCAGGACTCGAGGGAGGCGTCGTGGCAATCTTCTCGCAGGCGATGCTCAAGGGGCGGCGGCCAACCATTTTCGGCGATGGAACGCAGACGCGGGACTATGTGTATGTCGGTGACATCTGCGATGCCTTCTCGAGGGCGGCTGACGGCGGGGACGGCATGTTGCTCAACGTCGGCAGCGGCGTCGAGACCTCGGTGCTGGACTTGTTTGCGGCTCTGGCGACTGCCACAGGTTTTGGTGATGAGCCGATATTCGAAGACCCGAAGCCCGGGGACATCGCTCGTTCGGTCATCGATGGTTCGAAGGCCAAATCTGCGTTGGGGTGGGAGCCGTGGACCAACCTCGAGGACGGACTGACGCGAACCCTGGAGTGGTACAGATCCCAGTAGCCAGTAGCCAGTAGCCAGTAGCCAGTAGCCAGTGGCCAGTACGACCTCTTGCTGGATACTGGATACCGCGCAGCTACTCCAAATCTTCCAGGGTCCTGGGGAAGTCTTCCTTGAGCAATCGGCTGAGGGAACGATCGGCCAGGATCTTGCCGTCGGTCTGACACCCCGGGCAGTAGTTGGTCTCGTTGGAGGCGTAGACGATCCGCTGTACCGGCGACCCGCACACCGGGCACTCGGCGCCGAACTTGCCGTGGACGGCCATTTGGTCGTGGAAGGCCGTGACTTTCTCCGGAAAGCCGTCGCCCACCTCGGTGCGGAGTCGGGCGGTCCATTCGTCGAGCACCTCGGTGATCGCACTGTGAAGCCGGCCGATCTGGTCGGACTCGAGCCGGTCTGTTCTCAGGATCGGGCTGATCCCGGCTCGATGCATGATCTCGTCGGCGTAGGCGCCGCCGATACCGGAGATCAGCCTGGCATCGGTCAGTGAGCGCTTGAGGGTGTGGCGCTCGCGTTGCAGAGCATCGGCGAGCTGCTCGACCGACATCTGGAAGGGCTCGATGCCGCCGCGATCGTGCTCGATCAAGCCTTCTTCGCCGCGAACGATATGGATACTGGCTCGTCTCTTGGTCCCCTCCTCGGTGAAGAGCACCGTCCCCGGCTCGAAGTCGAATGCGGCCAGGCCACGTTTCTTGGGGATCGCCGCCCCATGGTCACGCCAGCGCAACCGACCCGCCACCATGAGGTGGATGACGACGAAGAGGTTCTCTTCGAGCTCGAGGACTATTCGCTTGCCGATTCGGCGGAGGCCCGTCACTTGCTTTCCGGCGACGACCGACACCGGAGGTTCGAACGTCCGTAAGACCCAGGGGCTGGCGAGCCTGATTTGTTCCAGCGGGCTTCCAATCACCCGCGCCTCGAGGCGTTCGATGTAGACGACAATGTCAGGGAGTTCCGGCATTCTGCGAATTCCTAGCGAAACAGATCCTCGGCCGCAGGTCGCACCAGATCGGTAGCTCGACCGCTGCCCGGTTCCAGGTTCAATCCGCGCAGCAGGGCTGCCGGTACCGCGTCCGCCTTTCCCATCACGAGATCGGCTGCCGCTGCGATTTCGTCGATGATGGCGATCTCGGTCACGGCCAGTTCGCGTCCAACGGCATCGGTGGTGCCTCTCAGATCCAGCAGCGCTGCGATGCCCGACAGGCCTATGGCCACATCGACCAGCCCGCGCCGCCATGGTCGGCCGAACGTGTCCGAGACGATCACCACAATCGAGGATCCCGAGGCGGCCTCGAGCGCCATCCGGATCCCGTGAGCCGACCGATCGGGGTCCTGTGGCAGCAATACGGCCGTGCCCGGAGCCGCATTCGATCGGTCGACGCCTGCGTTGGCACAGATGAAGCCGTGCCGGGTGCGGGCAATGACGAGATCGCCCCGCTTGCGCAGTACTTCGACCGACTCGTCGAGCACGACTCTGCGATAAGCGGTGTCTTCGTCATCGCCCGTGAGCGGAATCACTGCACCTTCAGCCTTGGAGACGACCTTGTGGGTTATCACGACAACATCACCGTTTTCGAGGGCGAGACCCGCGGTTTCGAGCGACGCCAGCAGGAGCCCCGGCAGGTCATCGCCGCGTGAGACTTCCGGTATGCCTCGCAGCGGGTGAATCGTCAGCGTCATCGAAGATCCAGCAGCCAGCGTGCGAAGCGGGTCGCAGGCCCGGCCTCGGCGAACCGGGTATCGGTGGGGTGGATCTTCACGTCGCCGGCGAGCGTATCGGCATCGCCGGCATCCGCGGTGTCTACCACCAGGTCGGAGATGAGCCCGGAATAGGCGGCCAGAACGCCGGCGTTCCCGGCTGGGAGGCCGATTGAAGCCATCACCCGGTCGGCCGGTCCTTTCAGTGCCTTGCCGCTGAAGAGAGGGCTGACGGCGATGACGTTGGGTGCGTTGGCTACGGCTTGCCGAATCTCTGAGATAGCCAGGATCGGATGAATCGAGAGAGGGGGATTCGATGGCGCGACCAAGACCGTATCCGCGGTCGTTATGGCCTCGATTACGCCCGGCGCCGGCAGCGCTTCATTGCTGCCTGCGTACTCGAGGCCGATCACCTCGTCGCGATGTCCTCTCATTACGAAATAGTCCTGGAACGCCAGCCACCCTGCCCCGACGGTGTTGATCCTGGTACGCAACTCATCGTCGGTCGCCGGAAGGATCGTCGGGCCAACACCGAGGGTGGAGCAGAGCCGCTCGGTCGCGGTCGACAAAGGCACACCGTCGTCCAGCAGTTGGGTGCGTCTGAGACAGAGCGCCAGATCGCGGTCTCCGAGACGGAACCAAGTGTCCACCCCGAGGGTGTCGAGCCCAGCCATGACGTTGAAGGTGTCGTCGACGAGCCCCCAGCCGTGCGGTCCCTCGATCCCCGCCAGGGTGTACGTCACTGTGTCCAGATCTGCCGCCACGTGGACGCCGTAGATTCGCTGGTCGTCTCCGACGTTGACCACGATCGTCAGGTCATCGTCGGAGAGGATCGCTGCCAGGCCGCGCGCCAAGCGCGCTCCTCCGACGCCGCCAGCGAGGAGAGTTGTTCGGCTCAATGACGACCCTTCGTAGAATGCTGAATCTCATGTCCATCGATCCGACCACCACAACCGAACGGCTGGGCCCTCCCGGAGTCGCCGCCGTCGTTTCGGCGGGTGATCCGGGTCCGTTGCGTCGCTGCCTGGAGGCGATCGGGTCGCAAGTCTATGGCGTCGCCAAAGTGCTCGTCGTCGGCGGGGGTGATGAGATCCGTCACATCGCGGGAGAGTTCGATGCCGCATGGCGGCCCAACCTGCGGGCCGCCGTCTCCTCGATTGGGCCGGAATTCATGTTTGTCTGGGCTTTGAGGGAGCGAGCGATTCCCGATCCGCAGGCGTTGCGGGTGCTGGTGCAGGACACGCAACGTGTTGGCGCCGCAATTGCCGGTTCGAAGATTGTCGACGCCGACCGCCCCGAGCTGCTCCTATCGGTGGGTTACGCCACAGATGCTTTTGCCGCCCCCTACCGCGGTCTGCTTCCCGAGGAGGTAGATCAGCAGCAATACGACGTGATCCGTGACGTGGCGGCGATCTCTGGGGTTTCGGTCCTCATCCGAAGGGACCTCTACCTCGGCCTCGGTGGGATCGATCGCTCGATGGCACCGACTTCGGCTGCGATCGATTTCTGTCAGCGGGCCCGTCTCCGCGGGGCTCGCGTGGTCGTCATCCCCGGCAGCGTCGTCGGATATGACGGCGATGAACGGCCGTCGGATTGGCGGGAGCGAGCCGGTGAGGTTCGAGCGATGATCAAGGCATACAGTCCCCTCACCCTTTTGTGGACCCTTCCGCTCGCATTCTTGATCGGACTGGTCGAGGGGGTGGGACGCATACCGTTCGGGAGATTCCCGCTGCCGGGTGTGATCGCCGCCTGGCTGTGGAACATCCCCCGGCTTCCCACCGCGCTGCGTCAGCGACGTCAGGCGCGGCGGGGTCGAGAAGTCGGGGATGAGGAGCTGTTCCGCTATCAGGTGGCGGGTTCAGCGCGGCTGCGCTTGTTGTGGGACGACGCGATGTTGCGAATCCGGGATCGGTTTTCCGAGGGGGTCCTGTCCGGCTTCGCCGACGCAGTCGAGGCGGGTCAGCAGCGAATACAGCGTCCGGCCTTCTTTGTGGGGTCGCTCATCGTCCTGTTCGCCTTTGTCGCCACCCGAGAGGTCTGGACCGAGCATCTGCCGCTGGTCGGTTTCTCTCTGCCTCCGGCGGAGTCGGCGATCGACACGCTGGAGTCCTACGCCGGTGGGTGGAACCCGGCGGGTCTCGGCTCACCGGAGGTGTTGCGACCGGCGGTGGCCGGGGTCGCACTGCTGCAGCTCGTCACCTTCGGGAGTGGCGGCCTCGCAGTGGCGATTATCACGGTGGCTTCGTTTCTCGGCGGTGCGTTCGGTGTCGGGCGACTGCTGAGGATCTGGGGGATCAGGTCGGTGGCCGGACACTTCGCAGGCTCGGTGCTGATGGCGGGTCCGGCCGTTATCGCCGCCACCAGTGGGACACACTGGTCGATTCTTCCCGCGATGGGGGCACTGCCGTGGGCGGTGAGATCCGTACTGGGGTCGCGACCCCCAGCTCGCACTGATCGGATGGCGACATTCGCTGGTGCGGTCATCGCCACCGGTCTGGTTGCCGTCTTCGTGCCGGCTGCACTGCTTGTTCCACTGGTGGCGGTTACTGCCTGGGCTGTGCTCGGGCTGGGGAACCGGTGGATCGCCGTCGGTCGAATGGCTCTCGTCACGCTCGTGTCCTTGCCGCTGCTGATGCCCTGGATCTTGTACGTCGACCCGCTGGATCTAGTCCGATCCGGCGTGCCCGCCTATTGGGAACCGGCTTGGCCCGCCATCGTCGCCGTGGCGGCAGCCGCATTCGGGTCGATACTCGGGGGGGACCGCACGATCGCGACGGTGGGCGGGTGGGGAGCCCTGATGGCTGTGGTGGGAGCAGTGTTGGCTCGCACCGGGGATTTCGGCATGGGGGAGGAGCTGATGCTCGCCGCTCTCTTGCTAAACGGGCTGGGCGTGGCGGTGGCTGTCGGGGCAGCGCTCGAAGCCATGGCCCGCCGCAGGGAGACCAGTGGGTGGCGCTCACTTGCTGCGCTCGCCGGGGGGCTGGGGGCGGTGGCATTGGTCGTCGGCACGTTTGCATTGGCCGGTCCCGGAAGAGCCGGACTCCCCGGCGACACCTTGACGGGGACCTTCGCATTTGCGGCCCCGCCCGGCGCCGAACCGAGTCGTGTGTTGCTTTTTGGCGACGCCTCCACCCTCCCCGGCACCTCCCGTGAGATCGACGGTCTGGGGTATCGGGTGTTCGTGCCGCCGTATCCGACGTCCGCGGAGGCATTCCTAACCGAAGAGCGACTGGGTGACGAGGTGCTGCATTCGTTGTTGGAGGACTTGATCGACGGGCGATCACGGCGCGCCGGCGCGGCATTGGCCGAATTCGGCATTGGATGGGTCGCCTTCACCGAACCGAGTCCTCTCGAGGCGTTGTTCGAGTCGCAGTTGGATCTGGTAACCCTGCGTTCCCTCGACTTCCCGGTGTTTCGAAACGAGGCGGCGGCACCGATTGCGAGGTCGAGCGATGGCGTGGTGTGGCTCGCCGAAGGTGCTGGATATTCGGCTCCCGTTGGCGGGTCTACCGGTGACGTGTTCGTGGCCGCCAATGCCGACTTCCGGTGGGGTCCGGGCAAGTGGTCGCAGTCGGATTGGGGCAATCTGATCTCGACAACCAGATCCGAGATTCGGTTCTCCGCCTACGGACCGCGCCGGCTGGCGGCGTTCGGTGCGTTGATTTGGTTCCTGGGGCTGGGGGTGGCCTTCTTCGCTCCTCGGCTCAGAGGGAGCCGGCCATGAAACGGGCATTGGTCGCCGCGTTGATCCTGGCGCTCGGAGTCCTGGCAGCCGCCCTGCCGACTCCAGAACCAGCGCCCGAGCCGTTGGCCGGACTCATCATCGATAGGCCGGGGATCGACTCGCCGGTTGATGCAAGCATCTGGTATTGCCCCTGGGCTCAGGCGAACGCCGGACGCGACTCATTCTTCGGTGTCGCGTCGATCGCGGATGCAGATGCCGAGTTCACGTTTCCTGTGGCAATTCCGGGAGAACCGCCCGATGAGGCTTCGACAGAAACACTCGGACCCGGCGCTTCGATCCTGACCCTGTCCGACATCGCCCAACGAGGCGACTCACCCGGATTCGTCGAATTCAGTGACGGACCGGCCGCTGCCGGCGTGACGGTCATAGGCGAGGTGTTGACCGCCGACACTTGCGTATCTCAGGGTCCCGACGAATGGTTCTTTGCCGGTGGATCGACCCTCAGCGGAGAGCGCATGACGCTCAGACTGTTCAATCCGTTCCCAGAGACCGCCAAGGTGACCGTCACCGGGTTCAGTGAGATCGGTGTGGAGGCTCTGGGCGAACTGCGATCGGTGTCCATCAATTCCAGGTCGTGGCGCGATATCGATTTCGAGGAGATGCTGCGGCAACGTCAGGCGCTGGTGATCTCGGTCCGGGTGGATGAGGGCTTGGTCGTTCCCGCGATGTCATATTCCCAGGATGACGACGAGGCATGGTGGATCGGCTCGGGCTTGTCCAGTGAGTGGGAATTTCCGATCGTTCGAACCAACGGTCTCGAAACCGGGACGGTCGTAGTGGGAAATCCCAACTTGACGGAGGTCACCGTCACCGTCGACCTGTACACATCGGAGGGTCCGGAGCGGTCGGCCTTCGAGTTCAACCTGGCGCCGGAGACGCCACTGCGGATCGATCTGGGGTCGGTGTCCGGTGGTGCGGTAGGAGTACGAATATCCGCCACAGCTCAGGTCGCGGCAGGCGTCGTGGCGAGTGGGGAAGCCGGGACTGCGGTCACCGGCGGGGCCGAGGCACCTGCCAGAGTCTGGCTTCTTCCCGGGTTGCGCTCGGTCGGGCTCAACCAGGCAACGCTGTGGCTCCTGAACTCCGGCTTCGAGCAGATTTCAGTGACCGTCAGCGAGCTGACCGGAGCCGCTGCGGTCAATTCGCAGGTCCTGGTCGAGCCGGGGACGCAAGTGGCCGTACCGATCTCAGAACCCGACGCCCTCGGTGTCCTCTTGGAGTCGAACGACCCGTTCACGGCAGCATGGTCGGTCGAAGGACCTTCCGGTGTCGCCTATAGCGCCGGGCTCGCCGTCATCGATGAGTGAGTGGGTAACACCGGCGGTTCTCACTTCCGCTGCGGTCGGTGTGGTCCTGGGGGTCGCCCATCTGGGCCACAGGCGGGAGCGGCGCAACGCCATGACCTCGCCACTGCGGCTCGACGATATTGAAGGTGCCGTGTTGTTCTTCTCCGACGCTGCATGCAAGCGCTGCGATCTCGTGCGCGCTCGTTTGGAGTCCCTCGGTGCAGATTTCGTGGAGGTCGCCTTCAATCACGAGCCGAACCTGCAACGAGCCGTCGGTGTGACGGGCGTTCCTCTTTTGGTGATCCGCGACGACACCGGCACGATCGTGGGGCGAATTGCCGGGGTGGCGTCGGCCAGACGGATTGGCCGGGCGCTGGCGCGGTCCCGCTGACTGCAGGGGAGTGACGCTAGGGATGGCGTCGTTAATCACATCAATGTGATTAACCTGGTGTCCATGATCGAGTTCTGTGTTCGCTGTTCAGCTCCCGCCGGCATCGTGATGTCGTTCGCCTATGCCGATCGGGCTGTCTGGCTTGACGACTTTGTTGAACCCGTCGTCCCCGGTTCGGCCTACCCGATGTGCGAGAAGCACGCCGGGCGGCTCACACCGCCGGTCGGCTGGACACTGGTGGATCGACGCACCGCGGCACGCCCGCTGTTCGTGTCCCTCGAAGTTGCGTAGTGCCCCGACCAGCAGCGTACGCCGTGTTCAGAACGTCCAGAGACAACCCTGGCTGCGTCCTTGTCCTCAAATGCACTGTCTAGTGCGTCTTCGGCCGAGGTCCTTGCCAGAACCGCCTCTGGCTCGCCCTGAACGTCACCAACGCCACCGGCCAGGGCACTAGCGATGCCGATCGATCGGGACGTCCTGGAGGCAGT
>JAZGIX010000277.1:0-2826 GCA_036482315.1 Acidimicrobiia bacterium
GTCGATCGCCGAGGTGGCGGCCCGGATGGCGATGGTCGTCGATGATCTCGGTGATCAGTATCCGGGAGGCGCGGCGACGATCGTCTCGCACCAAGATCCGATCCAGGCCCTGAGACTCCAACTCAGCGGACGCTCTCTGTCGGGTCTCCAGACCGACAAGCCGGTCCACGGGTGCGTGATCACTCTCATTTCGAGACCCTCCGGCTGGAGCGAAGCGGCCTCGTGGGTTCCGGCCATAGAGTCGTCCCCGTTCCCACCCGTGGACCGACCGCAAGACTCCTAAACTCTCGCTTCACTATTCAGGGAGGAGATGGTCTAGAGCCCGTGCCCCCGGCACCTCTTGCGGTCTCACTGCTGCTCGGTGTCGCCTCGATTTCCGGGATCGTCGGCCTGGCTCTCGACTCCGATCCCTTCTCCGCCCAATCCGCTCTCATGATCTCGATCGGGCTGGGCTTGCTGACCCTGGCCACGGTGTCGGGTGTCCTGCTCGCTCGCAGCCGCTGGTCACGCTGGATGACGCTCGTGGTAAGCGGGCTCTGGTTCGCCTCTGCGATTGCTCCTCCTCTGCACGGGGCGGCAGCCGTCACAATCGCCGCCTCGGCAGCCGCGGCCTCGATCGCCGCCGGCCCCTGGCTCGGGAGATGGCTGCGCCACCTCCCGGCAACTTCCGCACCCCCACCCGCCGCCGTCGTTCTGCTGCTCATGCTGATCGCCACACCGGCAATCATCGGATTCACCCAAGGGGGCAACACCCCCGAACCCATCGCCTGGGCTATCGCAGGCTGGAGTGCCCTGCTGGCATTCGGCCTGGCACGGGCCTTTGCTCCGGCATTGTGGATCGGGCGTCTCGGACACGCACCGGTGTCGGTGGTTGCCGGGCTCATGCTGGGGCCGGCTACGGCTGCGGCTCTGCTGGCAAAGGCGTCCGTCGAGACGCTCATTCTGTGGCGCCGCGACCTCCACCTGGCGGTGAGTCCGCTGGTACCGGAGCGGGTGACGGCGGTGCCCATTCCTCCCGAGTTGGTGAATCCGGACTTCTTGAGAGCGGCCGGTCTCGACGACAGCGGCCGTCCTCGGGAGACCTCGTGAGTCGGCGTCCCAACCTCTGGGTCACAATGCCCATTGCCCTCGCCGCCCTGGCCGGAGGTGTCGTCGGCTATTTCGTGACCGACGCTTCCTGTGCCCCCGAATCGTGCACCTTCGCCGCAATCTCGGTGGCGGTGGCCGTCGGGATCGGTGCCGCCGTCGGAGTGGGCGTCGTTGTCGTTCTAGCCCTGAAGTCGCTCTCCGAGTGGCAAGAGCATGTCGACCGCGGGATTCTGACCGAGACGGACCCGGACGCGCCGAGAAAGCCTCCGACCTGCTGAGCAGCCGCAATCAGTAAGAGGGCGGCACCCGTCGCCCTCCCCCGTTACTCGGCCTTCGAGAACACCAGCGAGACGTTGTGTCCGCCGAATCCGAATGAATTGGTCATCGCCGTGTCGACATCGACCGCCCGCGCTTCGTTGGGGACGTAATCAAGATCGCACTCGGGATCGGGGGTTTTGTAGTTGATGGTCGGCGGTACCACACCATCGCGAATCGCCAAGATGCACACCAGCGACTCGAGCGCTCCTGCACCACCCAGCAGGTGCCCGGTCATCGACTTGGTCGACGAGATCGGCGTCGAATACGCCGACTCACCAAAGACCGTCTTGATCGCCGCGGTCTCGGTGGCGTCGTTGGCCTTGGTGGACGTGCCGTGGGCATTGATGTAGCCGATATCCGTTGCCGCAAGCCCGGCATCGTCGAGCGCATACTGCATGGCACGGGCTGCACCACCTCCGCCCGGACGCGGCAAGGTCACGTGATACCCGTCGGACGACATGCCGTAGCCGACGACTTCACCGTAGATGTGGGCGTCGCGCCCGAGGGCGTGTTCTCTCTCTTCGAGGATCAGGGTTGCCGCCCCCTCCCCCATGACGAATCCGTCGCGATCGGCGTCGAAGGGGCGACTGGCGCCTTGAGGGTCTTCATTGTTGAGAGACAGGGCCCGGGACTGGGCGAAACCGGCCAGCGCAAACTCGCAAACCGGCGCTTCGGCGCCGCCGGCGACCATCACATCGGCCGCACCGCGTTTGATGATCTCGGCGGCATCGCCAATCGCATTGGCGGAAGCCGCACAAGCGGTGACGGTGCAGGTGTTCGGGCCGAAGAGGTTGTACCGGATCGAAACCAGACCGGCAGCCATATTGGAGATGATCTGTGTGATCGTGAGCGGGCTGACCCGGTCCGGGCCGCGCTCGCGCATCGTGTCGATGCCGTTTTGGAACGAGATCATTCCGCCGATTCCAGACCCGACCGAAACGCCGGCGCGCATTGCTTCGGGGTCGTCTTCCTCGTAGGAGATCCCCGCATCGGCCAGCGCCTGATGGGAAGACGCCCAGAAGAGCTGGTCATACCGATCGAGACGGCGAGCCTCTTTGCGTTCTATGTACACCTCAGGGTCGAAATCGTCGATCTCGCCCGCAATGCGGGCCTTCATGTGACTCGCATCGAAATGCGTGATCTCCCCGATCCCGGATCTCCCCTCTTGGGCAGCCTTCCAGAAGGTCTCGACGTCCAACCCCAGCGGATTGACGGTTCCGAGGCCCGTGACTACGACGCGCCGCGACACAATCAGCCTCCGAGCTTCTCCATGACAACGTCGACGGCGGCGCCGACGGTCCCGATGGCCTCGGCCTCTTCGTCGGGGATGGCCACTCCGAAGTTGTCCTCGAGCGCCATCAGCAGCTCGACTACACCCAGCGAGTCCACTTCGAGATCTTCTTCGAAAGTGGCGCTCAT
>JAZGIX010000278.1:0-25238 GCA_036482315.1 Acidimicrobiia bacterium
GTAACCAGTAACCAGTAACCAGTAACCAGTAACCAGTAACCAGTAACCAGTAACCAGATCGTTGTCGCCGCATCGGGATACTGGCTACTCGACCGCACGCCGGCGTACACCGGGCCGACGCGTCTCACAACCACAGGCAGACGACTCTGGTACTGGCTACTCGACCGCACTCTCGCGAGCGAAAGCCAGACGCGTTCGAAGTGACCAATCGAGCGACGCCCGCCTGGTTACTCCTCGTCTATCGCCCAACTGCGGGTCGTCTCGAGCAGCCGGTCGAAGTAGTGGCGCAGTTGGCGTGCCCTGGCTCGCCCCACACCCTCGACCTGGTCCAGCTCGCCCACTGAGGCGTCCAGCAGGTGTTGCAGGGTCTCGAAGTGATCCACAAGCGAATCCTGGACTGCGTCCGGCAGACGAGGGATTCGATCGAGGATCCGATAACCACGAGACCGGGCCGGGTTTTCGAGCGGGCCGAAGTCGAGCAGTGCCGCTACCCGACTCTCATCGGACAAGTGCTCGGTGCTCAGGGTCCCCAGGAGGTCGAGCGGATTCTTGGTACTGGGTGGATAAGTGCGCGCGTGATCGGCGTACACCAGTTCGGCCGACTCGCTGGTCCCTGCGAGGAGATCGACCAGCTGCAGGTTGATGAGCCCCCCCTCGCCGCCAAGCTCGACTGTGTAATGCTCGAGATCCTCCCCGATCCGCAGCACCAGCGCCGCCCGCTGCAGAAACTGCACCACATCGCGGTACACGACGATCTCGTCCACTTCCAGCTGCGTGAGGCGCACCTCTTCGTCGGCCAACCGGCCACGGAAACGCTCCAGTGTCAGGAGGTTCTGATTCGCTTGAGCCAACAGGGTGGCGGGACTCCGCAGTTCATAGGTCGAATCAGAGGTGTACACGGTGACCGTTTGTCTGTCCTCGGAAACGACCACGACAGCCTTGCCGGTCTCCTTGGCGACTCTCTCGCCGGTGCGATGTCTGGTCCCGGTCTCGTTGGTGTCGAGCGAAGGATCCGGAATCAGATGCACGTTGGCCCGGTAGATGACCTCGGCCGCCTCGTCGGTGATGACGGCACCGTCCATCTTGGCCAATTCGGCCAGACGGGCCGGGTGAAAATCTGCCCCGTCGAGATGGAACCCGCCGGTGCAAATGGCCTCGATTTCACGCCCGTAGCCGAGCACGATGAGTGCACCTGTTTCTTGGCGAAGAATCAACTCGATCGCATTGCGCAGAGGTGTCCCAGGTGCAATCGCACGCAGGATGTCGAGGCGGGATCGTTCAACAGTCATCTTCGGCGAGGCTACTACGAGTAGTCGGGAGAGGGGCTAAGGGTTAGGGATTCGGAAGATTGACTTCCTGTTACCTGATACCTAATCCCTAACGCCTAATACTCAGCTCCTTCCCCCAGAATCCCGGCACTCGCCAGTGCCGCCAAGATCCGATCGCCCCCATTGCCGGTCGGACCGATGACCTTCTGCAGACCCAGTCGCTTCGCCTCCGCCGCTCGATGCTCCCCGTGAGCGACGGCGCGTACTTCACCGGTCAGACCGACTTCACCCCACGCCGCGAGCGAACCCGTCGGCTCGCCCAGCAGAGACGATGCAAGAGCGAACGCCACCGGCAGATCGGCACCCGGGTCACGTAATTTGATCCCACCAACCACACTCACGTAGACGTCCTTGCCGGCAAATGAGAGCCCGGCGTGCCTCTCGAGCACAGCAATCACCTGGTGCACCCGGGCCGGTTCGAGACCTTTGACGGATCGGCGTGGTTGGGGGGTGGTGGTGGACGCGACCAAGGCTTGGACCTCGACCAGCAAGGGTCTCCTCCCATCCACCGCCGGGAACACGACACTGCCCGGCACGTCGCCACGCCGATCCGAGGTTAGGAGTCCGGCCGGATCGATGACCTCGATCAGTCCTCGATCACCCATCTCGAACAGACCGACCTGGTGGGTGGCTCCAAATCGATTCTTCAGGCCGCGCAACACCCTGAGCCCGAGCTCCGGATCACCCTCTAGATAGAGGACGACGTCAACGGTGTGCTCGACGAGTTTCGGACCCGCGATACCCCCATCTTTGGTGACGTGCCCGATGAGAACCACCGGCACGCCCGAGTCTTTGGAGAAGTGGACGAGACGGGCCGCCGACTCCCGGACCTGGGCCACCCCGCCCGGTGCGCCGCCGACCTCTCGAGCAGCAATCGTCTGAATCGAGTCGATGACCAACAGATCCGGCTTCACCGAACGTCCGGCCTCGATGATGGCATCCACGTCGCGCTCCGATGAGAGCAGGATTGCATCGTTGGAAATGCCAAGACGGCCAGCCCGCAAGCCGACCTGACCCACCGATTCCTCTGCCGACACCATCAAGACGGTGCCGCCTCGATCGGCCAGGGAGCCGGCAACCTGCAGCAGCAATGTGGACTTGCCGACCCCCGGCTCGCCGCCCAGCAGGATGCCGGCACCGGGCACCAACCCTCCGCCGATCACCCGATCGAACTCGTCGATGCCAACAGGAGCGCGGACCACCTTCTCGGCTCCCGATTTGGTGAGCGAGACAACTCCTGCCGCGGGTCTGCGCCGCTTGGAGCGCGTCGACTCAGCCGCCTCGATCAGGGCGCCCTCGTTGAGACACTGGGGACAAAAACCCATCCACTTCGGACTCTCGTAGGCGCAGGCGCCACACCGGTACTTCATCTGGTGCCGACGCTAACGGCGCCGTATGACACGAACCATGATGAGGGTCCCAACCATGAGTGCAACGAACAGAACGGCCCCGATCACATCTCCCTGATCCCACACATCAGTGGGACGAACCTCTGCGAGAAGGAGCAAGTAACTCAAAAGGAATCCGTGGCAGAATAGCCCCTGCACGGATTCTCCCAACCCCCCGGCATGGACGGACGCCCCCAGATGGCCAAGGACGACAGCGACCAGTTCGACAACCTGTTCGAACCTTTCAATCTCAAGGGCGAACCCACCCCGGTCGAACCGCAGTCATTCCCCACCGGGGAAACAGCGACGGGGTCACAAACCGCAGGCCCCGGATCAGAAGCCGCACGATCGGTCTACTGCGGCTCGTGCGGAGCTCCCAACGACGATGGCAACCAACACTGCGAGGAGTGTGGAGCCCGCCTCTCGAGAACCGTGACGCCCGTGGCCCCACAGCCGATGCTGAAGACGACGGCAGGCGCCCGGGCGCTGGTAGTTCTGTCGGCGATCGTCCTCGGAGTCGCCATGCTGGCACTCATCATCAATGTCTTCGGCGGTGACGATGTCGTCGTGGCCGATACCTCGGTCTCGACGGTCACGACTCTGGCGACCCTGCCCATCGGCGTTCTGACGCCGATCAGAGCCGATTGCACTCTCACCCTCGACGGCTTCCCGTGTGAAGCCCTCATCGATGACGATCCGGACAATCGCTGGAACGCCACCGCCGGCGGAATCGGTGCCGAGCTCACCTTCTTCTTCGCACCCAAGGTGCAAATCACAGAGATGTTCCTCGTCAACGTCACGGACGAGGAAGGCTTTCTCCGCAATGCCCGGATCAACGGCCTGGAGATCGTGATCGACGATCTCACTCAAGCCACGTTCGCAGAACTCGACGACACCAACAGTGAACCGCAGCGAATCCAAATTCGGAGCTTGGGAACATCGAGCCTCACCATCACGATCACCAGCGCCTACCCCGGCACCACGTTCGACGGCAAAGAACCGTTTACGGAATTGGCCCTACAAGAGATCCAATTCTTCGGCCGCACCGCCCCGGAGGCGACGACTCCTTAGCCAGCAACCAGTAACCAGCCTGACTGGATACTCGACCGCACGCTTGCGCAAATCGGCAAGGCGCAACCCCACGCCCAACAAGACGACGCCGGAACTGGAGACTGGATTAGCGGCGGCCGCCGAGGACGGCGCTATTCCTTGATGTAAGGCTGGCCGTCGGCGGCCGGGGGTCGGGCCAACCCGACAACGCCCGCCACGACGATGATGGTGACGATGTATGGAGTCATCGAGAGGAACTCCGACGGAATCGGTGTTCCCAGGATTCCTAGCTTCTGCTGTAGAGCGCGGGCAAAGCCGAACACCAGCCCGGCTCCGAGCGCCCCCAGCGGCATCCAGCGCCCGAAGATCATGGCTGCCAGGCCGATGAAGCCGATGCCGGCCGTAAGGTTTTCCTCGAAGCGCGCCACCTGGGACAAGGTCAAGAACGCCCCACCGAGACCCGCGATCACACCACCCAGGATGACGTTGCGGTAGCGAGTGCGAAATACGTTGATGCCGACCGTGTCGGCAGCCTTGGGATGCTCTCCAACCGACCGTGACCGCAGACCCCACCGTGTGTAGAAGAACGCGAAGTGCAGCGCGATCACCAGGATGAAGGTCGCGTAGACGAACATGTTGTGGTTGAAGAGAGCCGACCCCAGCACAGGGATGTCGCCCAAGAACGGAATCTTGAACGAGGAAAACCTGCCCGGTGAGTTCAAATCCTGCGCCGCGGCCAGTACACGGCGTGCCAGGAAAGAGGTGAGACCGAGAGCGAAGATGTTGATGACCACTCCGGCGATGATCTGGTCGATCCGGAACCGGATCGTCAGCACCGCCAGAACCGCACCCAGGATCGCCCCGGCGAGCAAGGCGCCGATCAGGCCGGCCCAGATCCCCCATACCGATCCGACGATGGTGCCGACGAATGCCGCTGTCAGCAGCTGACCTTCGATGGCGATATTGATGATGGCAACTCGCTCGCACATCAGGCCGCTCAAGGCGCCCAGAGTGACCGGTACCGACAGGATCACCGTCGATCGCAGCATCCCGACCAAGCTGAATGACTTACCGGCGGCGGCCCAGCCCAGGAAAGCCAGAGCGAACAGCCCGAGACTGAACGCCAACGCCAAGTTGGTCCACTTCAGGTGAGATCGACGCAGTACCAAACCGCCCAGAAAGGCAATGATGATGGCGACGATGAAGGACAGCCATCGCGTGTCGACTTCCCAAGCGAGGTTCTGAATCCGCTCACCCGGCAGAGACAGGTTGAAGGTCGACCTGGCACCGGACTCTATCCCCAGACCGAACACCCAGAAGACGAAGGCGGCAAGCAGCACCAGCACGAACCCGATCGCAGTGGCGCGACGTTGTTCGGGTGTGGCGCGGGACTTGACCACCGCCCCGGTGGTCGTCGATACAGCCGTCATCCGCCCCACCCAGTCGTAAGCGTGGTTCCCGAGTCCTGTTCGGGAGTCTTCAGCCGATAAATGGCGCGCACCATCTCGGGGGCGGCGATCAGCACAATGATCAGGGCCTGGAGGACAAGCACCAAGTCGATCGGGATACCGGCGGCGCCCTGCATCTCACGGCCTCCGGCGCGCAGCCCGCCAAAGAGGAGCCCGGCGAAGAGGACCCCGACCGGATGCGACCGACCGAGTAACGCCAACGCGATGGCGTCGAAGCCCACGGAGCCGGCAAAGTTGGAAATTCCACGGTAGGGCTCCAGGCCCAGAATCTGATTGGCGCCGCCGACTCCGGCGAGGGCCCCGCAAACAGCCATGACCGACAAATAGATCCAGGCGACGTTCATGCCTGCATAACGGCTGCCTTCCGGGTTGGCCCCGACGGCGCGGAACTCAAAACCGATCGTGGTCCGATACATCAACCACCATGCGAAAAGGACCGCCGCCAGCGCCACGAGGAATCCGATATGGAGTCGAAAATCTCCCAGGAGCGTCGGGAACTGGGCTGAGGCTTCGGCCGGTCGCGATATGGGGTCGTTGCGGCCCGCGGCCCGGAAGATCGACGACTTCAGCAGGTAGTCGACGAGGAACAGGGCAATAAAGTTGAGCATGATGGTCGTGATGACCTCATGCGCCCCCGTGCGAGCCTTGAGGAATCCGGCGATCCCACCCCAGATCGCACCGGCGATAACCGCGGCAAAGAGCGCCACCGGGATGTGAACGATGGTAGGCAGGGCAACACTGAAGCCCACCCACAAAGCAGCCATGCCTCCGATGTGCATCTGACCGTTGACTCCGATGTTGAAGAGACCGGCCTGGAAGCCGATGGCAACCGCCAGACCGGCGAGGATCAACGGTGTGGCCGCAAAAAGCGTCTCGGTGATGGCTCTCGGTGACCCGAGGGAGCCGACGAACAGAGCCCTGTAGGCGTCGGCAATCCCGCTCACCGTCAAACGAAAAGCTTCCACCGGGTCGTCTCCCCATACTCTGAGGGTGTCGACATCCGTCACTGCGATGATCACGGCACCGATGATCAGGGCGGTCACCAACGCAAGCGCCGGGAGCATCAGCGCCCGACCAGCCGAGGTTCCGACACCGGTCACCCGCTTGAGCCACTCCGGGTCCTGCCTCATCCCGTCGTCGGCAGGAAGGCGATCGTCACTCATCTTGAACCAGCATCTCCCGGCTGCCGAGCATCGCCAGCCCAATTTCCGTCGCCGTCGCCGAGTCGTCGAACTCGCCGGCGACCCGACCCTCAAACATCACCAGAATACGGTCGGAGAGGCCCATGACCTCCTCGAGCTCGGACGAAACGATGAGCACCGCGGCTCCCTTATCCCTCTCCTCCACGATTCGACCATGGATGTATTCGATGGACCCCACGTCGATACCGCGCGTCGGCTGTGAAGCTATGACGAGCTCCACATCGCGGTCGAATTCTCGTGCGACGATCACCTTCTGCTGATTGCCCCCCGACAACGTAGAGACGAGCACATCGGTGCTCGGGGCGCGCACGTCGTACTCCTCGATGAGTCGATTGGCGCGCTCGCCGGCTTCGCTCCAGCTCATCCGGATTCCGCGTGAGATCGGGGCCTCGTAGTACGAGTTCATCACGATGTTTTCGGTCACCGTAAACGACAGGATCAAGCCACTCCCCTGGCGATTTTCCGGCACATGGGCGACGTCGCGTTTGTGGATGGCGCGAGGAGATCTGGTCGTGACGTCCTCATCCCGTAGTTGCACGGTGCCACCCAACGACCGCCGCAGCCCCGTTATCGACTCGACGAGCTCCGTTTGCCCGTTGCCCTGAACGCCGGCGATCCCGACGATCTCGCCCGCCCGAATCTCGAAGGACACGCCATCGACCGCCCGCTGATTCCGGTCGTCCAAGACCACGAGGTCTTTGACCGACAGCACGACCCCTCCCGGGTCCGCCACCCCCTTACGCACGACCAAGTCAACCGGCCGCCCGACCATCAGCTCGGCGAGCTGCTCCTCGTCTACATCTGAGGGCAAGACCTCGGCGACGGTCCTACCTCGTCGCATGATGACGATACGGTCGGCGATCTCGAGAGCCTCGCCAAGCTTGTGGCTGATAAAGACGATGCCCTTGCCGTCGGCCTTCAGACTTCTGACGATCCCGAAGAAGCTGGCGACTTCCGACGGGGTGAGGACCGATGTGGGCTCGTCGAAGACGACGAACCGAGCCTCACGGGTGAGCACCTTGATGATCTCGACCCGCTGTTGGATTCCCACCGGGAGGTCTTCGATCATGGCGTCCGGATCGACCTCCAGTCCATATCGGCCGGAGATCTCGGTGACGGTATTGCGCGCCCGACGTTTGTCGAGCCATCCGATCCGTTTGGTGGGCTCGTCGCCGAGCATCACGTTCTCGGCAACCGTAAACACGGGGATCAGCATGAAGTGCTGATGAACCATGCCGATCCCGGCCGCGATGGCATCACCCGGTGATCTGAAATGGCGCTGCTCACCGTCGACGAGCACTTCACCGGAGGTCGGACTGTAGAGCCCGTAGAGGATGTTCATCAGGGTGGTCTTGCCCGCCCCGTTTTCACCGAGCAGCGCCACGATCTCGCCCTCGCCAACGGTGAAGTTGACGTCTTCGTTGGCGAGCACACCCGGGAACTGCTTGGTGATGCCGATCAGCTCGAGTCCCAACAGTTCCCTCCGATCCCCAGTATCACCAGCGTCATCGCATCATCGAGCCCGTCAATTCAAGGACATGGCGGGCCCCCCGGGGGGGCCCGCCATGTCCACGATCAATCGACGGCTTAGTAGCCGACCGCCGTAAAGGCAGCTGTGATTGTGCCGTCCGCGATATCCAGCAGGAGCTGCGCTACCTCGGCCCTCAGCTCGGCCGAGACACGATCATCCCAGGCGTGGTAATCGGACAAGCCAACGCCTCCATTGGCCAAGGTGCCCAAGAAGGCGCCGGGAGTCCAGTTTCCCTCGACCTGGTCCTGCACCGCCAGGGTGATGAACGGGGCGATTGCCTTCTCGACCGTGGTCAGCCACAGGTCCTGGTACTGCGCGTCCATGGCGAAGAACGCATCGGCATCGACGCCGACCAGAGCGGCATCGAGTCCGAGGTCGTTGATGGCGTCACCGGCCGGCAGGTTGATGGCACCGCCGACCGGGATGATGACATCACAGCCTTCCTGGAACATGCTCTCCGCGGTAGTGCGCGCCAGACCCATGTCGGTGAAGCTTCCGGTGAATACACCGTCTCTTGCTTCGGAATCCCAACCGATGACACTCACGTCCGTGCCCTTGATGTCGTTGTAGTGCGCCGCGCCCCGCGTAAAGCCGTCCATAAAGATGGCCACCGTCGGGAAGTTGGCCCCGCCATAAGTGCACAGCACTCCACTGGTCGACACACCGGCCGCGAGATACCCCGCGGCGAAGGCAGCCTCGTCGGTCTGATAGACGAGTTCACGCACGTTGGGCAGACCCAGCGGCGCAAAGGTTTCGTCGGTCAGCACGTTGTCGATCATCGTCCAGGTGATGTGGTCAAAGTCCTGGGCGTTGATCGCCGTCACCTCACCGAGAGCAAAGCCCACCGTCACGATATGTTCACAGCCCTGCGAGATCATCTGGTTGATGTTCGGCTGCCAGTCGGAGGCATCGGAAGACTCGAGGAAGAACGAGTCCTCGGTTGCGAAGCCTGCGGCCATGGCGTCCTGGACGCCCTGCCATGCGCTGGCGTTAAAGCTCCGATCGTCCACGCCGGCGAGGTCAGTCACCAGACAGGTCTTGACCGCCGTCGCAGCCGGTGCAGCCGTGACAACCGGGGCAGCCGTCGTAGCCGGGGCAGCCGTCGTAGCCGGGGCAGCCGTCGTAGCCGGGGCAGCCGTCGTAGCCGGGGCGGCGGTGGTGGTAGTAGTTGCATCGTCGTCACCGCAAGCGGCAACGACCAGAATAAATGCTGCCAACAGCGCCAAAAGGCTGAGGCGTCTCTTAAGCATTGGATTGGCTCCTGTACGTAGAGTCCCTATTTGAGATCCCCGAGGGGACCGATTGGGCAGTTTAGACGGCGGAAATAGCCCGTGACCCGGGTGGAGCCAATTGTGACGGCCTGCATCCAGTAACTGGCATTCCAGTAGCCAGTAGCCAGTAGCCAGACGACCACATGCCCCGATCGGGAACTGGGTACTCGATGACACGCCAGCGAGACTCGACCAGACACGTAGAGCCAACTTGAACCCGATTAGATCAGGTACTGAATACTCGACGCCGTCGTCTTGAGACCCGGGTAGACGCGTCACACACCGGGATGCGCAATCAGATCAGGTACGGGTTGATTCGAGCGAAGCTCGATCAGCCCTCAGTCTCCGCCAGCTCGACGTCTGGGTGATCCGGCGTCTCGATCTCCGAGAAGCTGAGAGCGCCTTCATCGTCGGGGTCGATATCAACCACGATGGTGGTGTTGGCCGAGAATTCCCCGAAAAGCACCTTCTCGGAGAGTTCGTCTTCGAGCAGGCGCTGGATGGCACGGCGCAACGGTCGCGCCCCCAGTGTCGGGTCGTATCCCCTCTCGGCCAGCATCGCCTTGGCTGGCTCTGTAAGCACCAGATCGAGAGCCTGCGACTTGAGCTGCTCCCGCACCCGCAACAACATCAGGTCGACGATCGCCTTCACCTCGTCCATCATCAACTCGTGGAAGACAATGACCTCGTCGATCCGATTGAGGAACTCGGGACGGAACTGCTTCTTGAGAGCGTCGGTGACGCGCTCCTTTATCTTCTCGTACGAGACTTCCTCGGATTCGAGGGCGAACCCGACCGACGCCTTCTTGAGATCCTGGGTTCCGAGGTTCGACGTCATGATGATCACCGTGTTCTTGAAGTCGACCGTTCGGCCCTGGGAGTCGGTGAGATGACCGTCCTCGAGAATCTGCAGCAGTGTGTTGAAGACGTCCGGATGGGCCTTCTCGATCTCGTCGAAGAGCACGACGCTGAAGGGCTTGCGACGCACCGCCTCGGTCAGCTGGCCCCCCTCGTCGTAACCGACGTAGCCCGGAGGTGAGCCGACGAGTCGGCTGACGGTGTGCTTCTCCATGTACTCCGTCATGTCGAGCTGGATGAGAGCGTTCTCGTCGCCGAACAGGAACTCGGCCAGTGCCTTGGCGGTTTCGGTCTTCCCGACTCCTGACGGGCCGAGGAAAATGAACGAACCGGCAGGACGTTTCGGATCCTTCAGACCGGCCCGGGTACGCCGAATCGAGCGACTCACCGCCTCGATCGCTTCGTTCTGGCCGACGATCCGCTTATGGAGTTCCTCCTCCATGCGCAGCAACTTGGCGGTCTCCTCT
This sequence comes from Acidimicrobiia bacterium, assembly GCA_036482315.1. Taxonomy (GTDB): domain Bacteria; phylum Actinomycetota; class Acidimicrobiia; order Spongiisociales; family UBA11373; genus JACZWZ01. The sequence continues at coordinate 10,565 of JAZGIX010000278.1, forward strand.
TCGGTGAGGCTCTGCACCGGGATGCCGGTCCACTGGGCAAGCACCTCGGCGATTTGCTCTTCATCGATGATCGAGGACACAACGTCGTCACTCTCTCCGAGTTCAGCCTCACGCTCACTGCGCTCGGCGATCAAGGACCGCTCCCGGTCGCGCAACTGAGCGGCACGCTCGAACTGCTGCGACTGGACGGCCTCATCCTTCTCGATGCGCAGCGATGCCAGGTTCTGATGGATCTCCTCGAGTTCGGGCGAGCCGGGGCGACGATGAATGCGCATCCGGCTGCCTGCCTCATCGATGAGGTCGATGGCCTTGTCCGGCAGCTGGCGGTCGGCGATATACCGGTCGGCCAGATTGGCGGCACTGACGAGGGCATCATCGGTGTAGCTGGCCTTGTGGTGTACCTCGTACTTCTCCCGCACGCCGGTCAGGATCTGAATCGTCTCGGCAACGGTCGGCTCATCGACCTGGATGGGCTGGAAACGCCGTTCGAGAGCGGAGTCCTTCTCGAGGTACTTGCGATACTCCTCGACCGTGGTGGCACCGATCGTCTGCAGTTCACCCCGGGCGAGCATCGGCTTGAGGATGCTGGCGGCGTCGATAGCCCCTTCGGCGGCTCCGGCGCCGACCAGGGTGTGGATCTCGTCGATGAAAAGGATGATGTCCCCGCGAGTCTTGATCTCTTTCAGCACCTTCTTGAGCCGCTCTTCGAAGTCGCCGCGATACCGGGAACCGGCGACGAGAGCTCCCAAGTCCAGCGTGTAGAGGTGCATCCCCTTGAGGGTCTCTGGAACATCGTCGTTGATGATCCTGGTGGCAAGACCTTCGACGATCGCGGTCTTACCCACGCCCGGCTCGCCGATCAGCACCGGGTTGTTCTTGGTGCGGCGAGACAGAATCTGCATGACCCGCTCGACCTCGCGTTCGCGACCGATCAGGGGATCGAGTTTGCGATCTCGGGCGTACTGGGTCAGGTTGCGACCGAACTGATCGAGTACGGTCGAACCGGATGAACTCTCGCCGCGACTCCGGCCTCCGGAGGAGGCGGGTTCGCCCGGTTCACCCTCCCCCTGTTGTCCGGAAAGAAGTTGGATCACAGACTGGCGGACCTTGTGGAGTTCGGCGCCGAGCTTCTGAAGGACCTGAGCGGCTACGCCTTCACCTTCGCGGATCAGCCCGAGAAGGATGTGCTCGGTGCCGATGTAGTTGTGGCCGAGCTGAAGAGCTTCGCGCAGCGACAGTTCAAGGACCTTCTTAGCGCGAGGAGTGAACGGGATGTGCCCGGTCGGAGCCTGAGCCCCCTGGCCGATGATCTCGACCACCTGGCTACGCACCGATTCGAGCGAGATGCCCATACCTTCGAGAGCACGAGCTGCGACGCCCTCGCCCTCGTGGATCAGGCCCAGGAGGATGTGCTCGGTGCCGATGTAGTTGTGATTGAGGAGGCGCGCCTCCTCCTGCGCCAGTACGACGACTCGTCTAGCCCTGTCTGTAAACCTTTCGAACACACATACACCCCTGTTACGTCAAACAGCGCCCTCTGTGGAGGCGCCTCCACAACTATAGCCGTGGCCGGATTCAAGCCTGGGACGGCCTTTTCGCTTCCGTAACGGCCTAGTCGGCACCCTTGTTCCCGAGCTTTAGGGCGACCAGGCGTGGTTGCACCGGTGGTGATCGAAGCGCCGACCTGTATCGCGTCACCGTGCCGTCGACGTTTCCCGTTCCAGACCGGGTCTCGCTTGAACGATCGACGCGCCTACCGAAGTTTGGTGTGGCATGCCGTCGAGTTTCCCGATTCCCGAACAATCTTGCCCGCATCGGGTATCGGGCATCGGGCATCGGGTTCACTTTCGGGAAACGGGAAACGGGAAACGGGGAACGCTGGCTACTGGCTACTGGCTGCTGGTTACTGGCTACTGGGTACCCTCTCGCTCACAATGGAACTTCCTCCGATCCGCGACTTGGTCCCCATCGATCGTGTTTGGTCGCGCCTGGAGCAAGTCGAAACCAGGCTGCTGGAAGCCACCACATCCGATGACCCGTTTCTCACGGAGATCGCACAACACCTTCTTGCATCGGGTAAGCGGTACCGCCCGTTGTTGGCTCAGGTCGCAGCCGAACTCGGGGGCGTCGCCGGTGGCGAACCCGTGGAGGCCGGAGTGGCAGTCGAACTGGTGCACCTGGGAAGCCTCTACCACGATGACGTGATCGATGAGGCTGGCGTACGTCGCGGCCAGACCTCAGTCAACGACAACTGGACCAACACCATCGCGATCCTGGCTGGAGACTTCCTGCTCGCTAGAGCATCCGAGGTCGCGGCACCGCTGGGACCCGAGGCCGTCGCCCTCCTGGCACGGACCTACGCGCTGCTCTGTGAAGGCCAGATCCGCGAGCTCCAACTCACCGACGATCTCGATCACGGACCAGATGCCTATTACACCGTCATTGAGAAGAAGACCGCGAGCCTGATCCGTACCTCAGCTCGTCTCGGTGCCATCGCCGGCGGAGCCGACGATCCGATGGTCGAAGCGGCGACGACGTGGGGACATGAGGTTGGCGTCGTTTTCCAACTGGCAGACGACGTGCTCGACCTGGTGGCGACCGAAGAGTTCCTGGGAAAGCCGGCCGGGTCGGACATCCTGGAAGGCACCTTCACCCTGCCCGTTCTCTACGCACTCGACTCGACCGACGGGGACGCGATTCGGAAGCTCCTCGGGGGTGGACGTCCACATGAGCAGACCGCGGTCGAACAAGTCATCCGAATCGTGAGGAACGGTGGCCACGTTGAACGGGTGTTGCGTGAGGCCGAGGAGCACATCTCGCTTGCAGAAGAGGCGGCCGCAAGCATGGGCCATGACACCGTGACTCCGGTATTGCAGTCGCTGGGGTCCTATTTGGTCGAGCGCGTCTCGGCGGCGATTAACGATTAACGATTAACGATTAACGAGAGGGAACCACTCCCCCCTCGAGGGGGAGTCAATCGGCTGCAAGCCGATTGGAGGGGGGGCCCTCCGACACGGGGTCCTCCGACACGGCAGCCTCCGACACGCCAGCCACCGACCTCCTACGCCTCGGGCCGGAGATGGGGGAAGAGAATGACCTCCCGCACCGACTCCTCGCCGGTGAGAAACATGACGAGTCGATCGATGCCCATTCCCATGCCACCCGTCGGAGGCAATCCGTACTCGAGAGCCCTCAGATAGTCCTCGTCCATCGGGTGGGCTTCATCGTCACCTGCAGCCCTGGCCTCCACCTGATCCTCAAATCGGCGCCGCTGCTCGACGGGATCATTCAATTCGCTGAACGCATTGGCGAGTTCGGTGCCGGCGACGATCACCTCGAACCGTTCGACTACTCCGGGGCGGGATCGGTGCTCTCTCGCCAACGGTGAGATCTCCTTGGGGAAGTTGAGCACGATCGTCGGGTCCCAAAGCGTCGGCTCGACGAGAGAACCGAATACCTCCTCCGCCAACTTGCCTACGCCCCACCCCTCTTTGATCTCGACGCCGGCGGCGCGCGCAGAAGCGCGGGCGGTGGCGACATCCATGTCGGGCGACCAGTCCACCTCGGTCGCCTCGGCCACGCTGGCGAAATAGTCGAGTCGAGCCCACGGCGCGGCAAATGAGAGCGCCCTTCCCTTGTATTCGACCTCGGTGCCGTCGAGAACGGCCTTCGCCGCCCCGACCACCAGCGCCTCGGTGAGGTCGATCATGTCGGTGTAGTCGGCAAGCGCCTGGTACACCTCCAGCATCGTGAACTCAGGATTGTGCGTGGTCGAGACGCCCTCGTTGCGAAACACCCTTCCGATCTCAAAGACCCGCTCCATGCCACCGACGACCAGCCGCTTGAGATGCAGTTCCAGCGCAATCCGCAGGAACATGTCGATGCCGAGAGCATCGTGGTGAGTGTCGAACGGCCGGGCGTGACCACCGGTGGGCAACGAGTGCAGCGTCGGCGTCTCCACCTCGAGAAAGCCGCGTTCACTGAGTGAGCGGCGGAGCGACTCGACAATGGCGATTCGGTCGGAAGCGACCTGCCTTGCTCGCTCATTGACGATGAGATCCACGTACCGCTGTCGGTGACGCTGCTCGACATCTTTGAGTCCGTGCCACTTCTCCGGGAGCGGCCGCAGTCCCTTGGCAAGCAACGTGAAACTCTCCACCCGAACGCTCAGCTCACCGCGCCGTGTCGTGATCACCTCGCCTTCCGCCCCGATCCAATCTCCTACATCGAGATCGGTGAACGCGGCAAACCCCTCACCGAGGACACTCTCTTCGGCGAACAGTTGGATACGGCCCGTGGGATCGGCGAGAACTCCGAACGCCAGGGAGCCGATATCGCGCATCCCCATCAGCCGGCCCGCCACGACGACCGACTCCCCCGTCCTCGCCTCCGGCTCCAGATCGCGGTGCCGGTCGCGCAGGTCGTCGGCAAAGGCGCTGCGTTCGAATCGGTATGGATAAGGCTCGACGCCAGCAGACCGCAGCGCGTCGATCTTGGCCAGCCGGGCAGCGGTGAGGGGGTTTTCGTCGAGCGAGGACCGCTCGTCGCCGTCACCCATCGTTACTCCTCGAGGTTCAGTTCATAGACGATCCGAAGCCCGTCGAGCGTAAGTGTGTCATCCACCTGGTCGACGGTCCGGCAGTGGGGAACGATGGTAGAGGCGAGACCTCCTGTGGCAACGACAGCAGGTGCAACGTCCATCTCCCCGACGATCCGAGCGACGATCCCGTCTACCAGCCCGGCGTGTCCGTAGAGGAGCCCGCTCTGGATGGCTTCGACCGTGTTCTTCCCGATCGGCGCCCGCGGCGGGTCGAGATCCACCCGGCGGAGCGCGGCCGTGGCATCGATCAGGGCGGACTGGGAGATCTCGAGGCCGGGGGCAATGACACCACCGATGTATGCGCCGGAGGCGTCCACCACATCCATGTTCGTCGCCGTACCGAAATCGACCACCACAACAGGCGTTCCGTACTTGGCGGAAGCCGCCACCGAGTTGACCACTCGATCCGCCCCTACTTCGCGCGGATTGTCGATGTTGATCGGCAAGCCCGTACGTACCCCGGGCCCAACGACAACCAACGGTCCCTCGACCAGATCTTCCGCTACCCGGATCATCGCCTGTTTTGCAGTCGGCACGACGCTGGAGAGAGCAACCCCATCAACCTCCTCGAGTCGATAACCGTCCTGGCGCAACAGCCCGGCAAGAAACAGTCGATACTCGTCGGCAGTACGGTCGGGGTCGGTCGACAGCCGCCAGGAAGCCACCAATTCATCGCCGACAAACAGGCCCATGACCGTCTGGGTGTTCCCCACGTCGATCGCAATCAGCACCCTTACGCCCTCCTGAGTATCGATGGTCCCTCGAGTGTGACACCGGTGTCGGTCGACCCGTCCGGCCACATGACGATGTTGTCTATCAGCCTCACCTCACCAACCCGAGCGGCCACAGCGAGGAAGGCCTCGCGATCGAGGGTGTCGATCGGCTCGGCCTCGAAGGCATCTGCCAGGGTGACGTACTCGACGTCAGCGTCTGCGAGTCGATCCCGCACCAGCGACTCCAGCCGGACCGCACTGCGCTCGCCTGCCGCCACAGCCTCGGCCGCGGCAAAGAGTCCGGACGACAACCCGAGAGCGGCTGTCCGATCATCCTCGGCAATGAAGACATTGCGACTCGACACTGCCAGCCCGTCCGACGCTCGTACCGTCGGCGCCCCGATGATCTCGACCTGAAACGACAGATCAGCCGTCATCCGTCGAACGACGGCCAACTGCTGTGCGTCCTTGCGACCGAATACCGCGGCGTCGGGTCGAATACCGGCAAACAGCTTGGCAACCACAGTCGCCACGCCCTCGAAGTGACCCGGCCGGTGTTCGCCTTCCATGCCGTCGGATACCGAGTCGACCCTCACCCGGGTCCGCGGCGAAGACGGGTACATCTCTTCGACGGTCGGTGCGAACAGCAGATCCACTCCGGCAGCCGCCGCTATCTCGGCGTCGCGAGCCAGATCTCGCGGATACCGCTCCAGGTCGACCGAGCGATCGAATTGGAGAGGGTTGACGAAGAGGCTCATCACCACCGGCCCCTGCAAACCTTTGGCAAGCTCCAAAAGGGACACGTGGCCTTCGTGCAGAAACCCCATCGTGGGCACCAGGGCAGCCGAAGCGCCGGCAACTTCGGACCGAACGGCAGCGAAGGTCTCCACGATCTTCACGCCAAGACCTCACCCATCTCATCGGACGCGCCAACCGCAGCCGCGGTGAGCCTGCCAAACGTCTTGAAAGCTGTGAGCAGTTCGGGAGCGTTGGCTTCGATCGCTGCGAGCTGAGAGCGCACCGTCCCGAGGTCGCCGCGCACAATCGGGCCGGTCAGAGCAGCCTGCGGTCCCAGCTCAAAAGCATTGGCCACCACAGCCTCCACCAGCGGGCGGGCGGCTGCGAAGGGAACCCCGGCCGCGTCGAACAACCGGCGCGACATCGCGAGAGCGGCCAAGGGATAGTTGGCCGCAGCCGCGGCCGCGGCGTGATAGAGCGGCTTCGCTTCGTCGTCCAATTCGAATGGATGCATCCCCAATGAAGTCGCCAGAGAGAACAGCCGGTCGGCCAGGTAGTCCTCGTTGGCGGTCACACCAACCCATGCTCCCTCGAGCCGTGCTGCGCCTGCCTCAGGGTTGGGAAGGGTCTGCAGAGGATGAAACGAGCCGAGCATGGGGCCATCAAGCGCCCCGAGCGCAGAGATCGGTACCGACCCGGAAACATGTACCGCTCCGTCGACATCGCCGACAGTCGAAGACAGGAGTTCGGCCACTTCGGAGATCGCGTCATCTCTCACCGCCACCACAAGCAGGTCGGCCGTGGGCAGAACACTGCCCCATTGCAACGAAACCGATTCGAGCCGCTCGGCGGCAGAGGCCGAAGTCTCGGCGTCGCGTGCCAGTACGCCGACAATTCGATGGCCCGCGGCGATAGATCGCAGAGCGAGGGACGAGCCCGCTCTCCCGGGCCCGACGAGGATGAGATCCATGAGTGTTCCAGTCCGTAGTACCAGACGGTGCCGAGTCTAAGTCGGTCGGAAGGGATCGAAGCGTTTGGCGTGACTGCGATTGACAGTGAGTCGGCGTTGCCCGTTCCGGATCGGGTCTCGTCTGACCTGATCGACGTTTCAAACCTTGCGGCGCCTACCCGCCGTCGAGTTTTCCGTTCCCCGTAAGAACGAAGGACATGACCTAGACGGGAAACGGGTTACGGGTTACTGGCTACTGGCTACTGGCTACGGTCCTTCTCATGACTCTTCTCGACCACGACCAGATCGTCATCAACCAGAAGGCCAAGCTCATCGAGCTGACCAACGAATACGCCATCCGCGACCTCGACGGCAACGACATCGGCGTCATCAAGCAGGAAGGCCAATCCAAGGCCAAGAAGCTGGCACGGTTCGTGAGCTCGCTGGATCAGTTCATGACTCACGCGTTGTCGGTGTACCAGACCGACGGTTCGAAGGTTCTCGAGGTCATCAGGCCCCGCAAGATCATGAAGTCGACCGTCCAGATCGCCGATGGCACCGGGTCCCCATTGGGAACGATCCGCCAGAAGAACATGATCGGCAAGATCAACTTCGGCCTGTACGACGCCACCGACCAGCAGATCGGTGAGATCCGAGCAGAGAATTGGCGGGCGTGGAATTTCTCGATCGTCGATGTTGCCGGCCAGGAGGTCGCCCGCATCACCAAGACCTGGGAAGGCCTTGCCAAGACCATGTTCACCACGGCAGACGACTACGTGCTCGACGTAAAGCCCGAATGCCAGGGAACTCTCCGCTGGCTCGTCTTCGCCTCCGCAGTCTCAGTGGACCTGGCACTCAAGCAAGACGCACGCGGGCTTGGTTAGAACTGCTCGACGCCCTTGGCCGTTTCATGTGAGGTCGCCGTCGGCGATTCCCGTTCCAGACCGAGCGTTGCAAACGCGCAAAGACACGCCTACCGAGTCCCCGTCAGCGCGCTAGTCGAGACACCCGATTCCCGACCGGGCATCGGGCATCGGGCATCGGATCTCACCACTCCAGATCCGTCCGAACGGCCTCCTGGTCCGCAACCGCCATCAGTAGATCTTCCACTGCGCCGTACCCGGGTACGAATGCTCCCGGCCATGCCTCGGCCAACGGCTCGAGGACGAAGCGGCGCTCGGTCATCCGGGAGTGGGGCACCCGCAGGCCCGGTGCGTCGAATTCGGCGGTGCCGTAGAGGAGGATGTCGAGATCGATCACCCGCGGACCCCAGCGCTGGCGGCGGCGCCGTCCCGCTTCTTGCTCCATGCCGAGACACCGGTCCAACAACGGCCTCGGTCCGAGCACCGTGTGTAGGACTACCACCGCGTTCAGGTAGTCGGGTTGGTCGGGCCCGATCGGAGCCGTCTCCCAGATCGCGGAGTGGGCGGCCACGGTGCCCACAGTTCTGAGGGCCGAGACCGCAACGCGCAAGTTATCCAGCCGTTCTCCGACATTCGAACCGAGGCCGATGGCGACTTGCGTCTCAGGCTCCCGCCTCTTCAGGGATAATCGCCCGCGCCTCGGGGCCCAGTGGACGCTTGAGAATCTCCTGAATGGCCGCTATCGCAACGATCGGATCGTCGATCAGACCACTGTGAACCAGATAACCAGCGAGAATCCCTGCGACTGCGTCATCGATAATGTCTCTGTGGAGAAGCAAGACCTCGTCCAGCGAAGAGAGCGCCAGGTCCATCGCATCGAACACTCTCCGAACCGCGTCGGGTTCGAGAGCCTGCAGCGGCTCGTGGTAGGCCATCAACTCGGATTCTTCATACGACGCCATGTTCTGGTTGCTGTCCAGAAGGGAAAGAATGCAAGTGATCCCTGCGTTCTTGAGCCACGTGATCTCTTCTTCGCGCCGTACGCGGCGATGCTGAAAGCCGTAGCCACCGACCCGCTCAGAGACCGCCAGGCGGCTCTGGATCACCCAGGTGAAATCGCGAGGTTCTAGGCCCGTCATCACAGTCCTCGCACGATAGCGTCGGCCACGCGTACCGTCTGCAGTGCCATGACCACGTTGTGTGACCGAATGATCGAGGCCCCCGATGCAACCGCCAGCACCTGCGCGGCGGCTGAGGCCGGATCGCGTTCACCGGGGTCGATCGGACCCAGAATCCCGGCAATGAACGACTTCCGTGAGGCGCCCACCAGCACCGGATAACCCGTCTTGGCGAGCCGGGCAACCCCGAGCGAGAGCAGATCGAGATTGTGACCGAGCGACTTGCCGAATCCGACGCCCGGATCCAGGCAAATCGACTCCCGACGCACCCCGGCCTCGATGGCCGCAGCGGCGGCGTCCTCCAAATATATGGCTACTTCCTCCACCACGTCTTCGTACCGGGGATCGTCCTGCATCGTTCGAGGCTCACCCAGCATGTGCATCAGCACCAGACCCGCACCGGTGGTGACCGCCAGGCCCACCATTGCCGGATCACTCAACGCGGTGACGTCGTTGATGATCGACGCACCGGCCTCGAGTGCCGCCGCTGCGACCTCTGCCTTCGAGGTGTCCACGGAGACCACCACACCTTGTGCGACGAGCGCCGCCACAACAGGAACGACCCGATCAATCTCGGCGTCGACGGTGACGGTGTCCGCACCGGGCCGGGTCGACTCGCCGCCGACATCGACCACATCGGCACCGGCGGCGTCGAGTTCGAGACCATGCGCGATCGCAGCATCCGTATCGAGAAACCGGCCTCCATCCGAAAAGGAATCCGGAGTCACGTTGAGGACACCCATCACAAGCGTGTGCTCGCGGTCGGAGAGGCCCAGTTCACCGACCTGCCATTCGATCGGTCGGTGCGAACGACGGACCGTCAGGAGGGCGGAACCTCGTCGGTGGATGCCTTCACAGCAGTCACCGGCGATTCCGCCACCTTCCCGTTCGGTGCCTGGATCCGCATCGACCCATCGGTGGCATGCTGCCATTTGGGCACGTCGAAAAAGATCTCGCGGACATCGTTGGCATCGAGGGTCTCTCGATCCTTCAGGGCGTCGGCGATTCTGTCCAGCGCCTCTGCGTGAGTGGTGAGAATCGTGCGCGCTTCCTCATGGGCCTGGGTGATGAGGTAGCGAACCTCCTCGTCGATGATCGAGGCCACGGCGTCGGAGTAGTCCTGAGCCTGGTTGTAGTCACGCCCCAGGAACACCTCACCGGCCGGCTGGCCGTACTTCATCGGACCCAGCCGATCGCTCATGCCGTACTCCATCACCATTCGGCGAGCGAGCTTGGTCGCCTGCTCGATGTCGTTGGAGGCACCGGTCGTCGGGTCGAGGAACATGATCTCTTCGGCCGTTCGCCCGCCGAGCATCATCGCCAGCTTGTCCACCATCTCGCTACGCCGCAGATAGTTACGGTCTTCGAGTGGGAGGGCCATCGTGTAGCCGCCGGCCCGGCCTCGCGGAATGATCGTGACCTTGTGAATCGGATCGGCGTTGGGAAGAGCGAATCCCACAAGAGCGTGCCCGCCCTCGTGATAGGCGGTGATCTCTTTCTCCTCCTCCGACATCACTCTGCTGCGGCGCTCGGGGCCTGCAATCACGCGGTCGACGGCCTCTTCCAGCTCGTCCATGCCGATGACGTCGCGATCGCGGCGGGCGGCCAGCAGTGCCGCCTCGTTGATGGCATTGGCGAGATCGGCACCCGTGAAGCCGGGCGTCTGCCGAGCGAGTACTTCGAGATCGATGTCGTCCGCAAGTGGCTTGCCCTTGGCGTGTACCTTCAGAATGGCGTGACGTCCCTTGATGTCGGGGCGATCGAGCACGACGTGACGGTCGAAGCGACCCGGGCGCAACAAGGCTGGATCGAGGATGTCGGGACGGTTGGTGGCTGCAATGAGGATCACGCCCGTCTTGACGTCGAAGCCGTCCATCTCGACCAAGAGCTGGTTCAAGGTTTGCTCGCGCTCGTCGTGCCCGCCACCGAGACCGGCACCACGATGGCGCCCGACGGCGTCGATCTCGTCGACAAAGATGATGGCGGGAGCCTGCGTCTTGGCTTGCTCGAACAGATCGCGCACTCGACTGGCGCCGACACCGACGAACATCTCGACGAAGTCCGAGCCGGAGATCGAGAAGAACGGAACGCCCGCCTCACCGGCGACCGCACGTGCCAACAGAGTCTTTCCGGTGCCGGGGGGTCCATAGAGCAGCACGCCCTTGGGGATCTTGGCCCCCATCGCCCGAAACTTCTGTGGCTTGGTGAGGAAATCTTTGATCTCTTCGAGTTCTTCAACGGCCTCTTCAGCGCCCGCAACGTCCTTGAACGTCACCTTCGGCATGTCGCGGCTCACCTGCTTCGCCTTGGCCTTGCCGAAGGACATGACGCGATTCCCGCCGCCCTGGAGTCGCATGATGATGAAGATGAACACCCCAAAGATGAGGATGTACGGGAGGATCGTTCCCAGGAACCACTGCAACAGAGTCGGATTCTCCGAATCGGTCGTCACCGTCACCCCGTTGTCCAGCAGCAAGGCGGTGAGGTCTCCCTCGTAGCCTTCGGGGAACGTCGTCTCGAAATTCGAAGTGCCGGATGGGCCGCTGAGCTCGCCTTCGACGATGTTCGACTGCTGCTTTATCACGACCGATGTGATCAATCCGCCGCGAACGTTTGCCTGCAGCTGGTCGAGAGAAAGATCGTCGGGAGCAGTCGCCGTGTTCAGGAAGGCATTAACGAGGGTCACGCCCACGGTGATGACGATGAGATAGACGAGCATCGTCCGGACGGTGCGACTCACGGTTCTCCTTCGGCGCGCGGGCGCCTGTTCGACTGCTGTTCAATGTTATCGACGTGACAGAAGTATGGGGAGAGCGGTTTCTGTTCCAAACCGAAACTCGTCAGACGGGGTCGACGCGCCAGCCGTGATCGTCCGATTGCTCGAGTCGAGTTGCCCGTTCCAGACCAAGCCACGCCAGACCAGACCAACGCGTCTGCCCGCATCGGTCATTGGTTCCCGTCGAGATACCCGATTCCCGAAAGAACGGCGATATCGATGTCAGGTTCTGCAGATTGCCCACCGCCGCAGGCGGCGGTTGCCGCGCAGGGATCGCCCGCCGAGCGCAGCGAGGCGATCGCCCTGTCGGGAGTCGGGCATCGGGAAACGGGAAACGGGAAACGAAATCTACCGGTCACCCACCGCAAACTCACTCCCCGCCCCTTCAGTCCCCCTCTTCCTCCTCCATCACTGCGATGTATGGGAGGTTCCGGTACTTCCCGACCAGGTCGAGGCCGTATCCGATGACGAACTCTGGAGGGATCTCGAAACCCGTGTATTTGACATCGATCGGGACCCGCTGCAGACCGGACTTCAACAGCAGGGTGGCGATCTCGAGAGATGCCGGCCCCCGAACCTCCAAGTTGCGACGGAGATAGTCGAGCGTCAGACCGCTGTCGATGATGTCCTCCACGATGAGAACGTGGCGGCCGGCAATCTCCTGGTCCAGGTCCTTGAGGATGCGTACGACACCCGAAGTCTGGGTGGCCGCCCCGTAGGACGACACCGCCATGAAGTCGATGTCGACGGGAAGTGCGATGTTGCGCGCCAGGTCGGCCATCACCATGAACGCGCCTTTGAGGACCGCAACGAGCAACAGATCCTTGCCCTCGTAGTCTGCGGTTATCTCGGCACCCATCTCGACCAGACGGTGCTGAATCTCTTCTTCGCTGACGAGCGTTCTGCCGACTTTCAATTCGTCCTCCTCGCCCGCACCGTGATCAGGGGAGACTCGAGCGCCGACGGAGCGGCCCTTACTCCTGCGAGCCAGGCGATTGTGCCATCTGCCTCGACCACCGGCCAGCTCGGTCGCACCCGAAGCGGGACGCCGGCCTCCGCCAAAGCATCACCAACGCGCTTGGAGCCGCCCGCGATGGCAATACGCTCATTCGACGTTGCGGCCCTGACCACCAGGCGGTGCGGAAGTGGAATCGTCACACTGAACCGCCCGATGGACCGGGACCCGGCCTCGACACTCACCAACCAATCCCCGAATCCGACTTCGCGACCTACCTCCAATTCGGATGCCGCGGGGATGGCGGGTTCGTCGGCGACGAGCACCACCCATGGTCCCTCGCGGTGGACATCGACAGCACCCCCGATGGTGACCGCCGAATGGTTGACCGCGTCGAGAACCGCCGCGATCTCGAATGCAGTCCCGGCGTACGGACCACGCACCTCGCGCAACGCCCGCCGGGCAACGCGGGCGGCAATCGCCGGCGGGAGGGTGGCGAGGACGGCGGCCGGCACGACGACCGCTCCATCACGATGGATCACCGGCACCCTGGCGGCCCGGCTCTCGAGCACCTCGTCGTCGGCAGCCGCGCTCGACGCCAACCGGGCCAGTGCCTCCACGAGTCGTGGATTGAATCGAGCCGCCAGTGTCGGGATGGTCTCGTTTCGGAGTTGGTTCCTGCGAACCCCGGCGTCGGAGTTCTGCGGATCGTCGACAAAGGGCAAACCCAACTCCTCAGCAACGAGTCGCGTGTCCGAACGGGCCACATCCAGCAGCGGCCTCATGATCCGGCCACGGGTAGGAGGGATGCCGCTCAGACCGGTGGCGCCGGTACCTCGGAGCACGTTCCCAAGCACGGTCTCCGCCTGATCGTCAAGCGTGTGGCCGGTGAGGATGACCTCGTCCTCCACCGCCGCAGACTCGAGAGCGGCGTACCGGGTCTCGCGAAGAGCAGTCTCTGAGGACGGAGAAGGTTGAGCGACAACGATCTCATGGCGCAATCCGATCATCGCCGCGATGGCGGTCGCCGCATCCATCAGTTCATTCGACCCGGGGAGCCCGTGATCGACGCTGACCGCCCGAGCCTGTTTCGTGCTTTGCGAGACGGCCCAGGAGAGAACCGCACTGTCCGCACCCCCGCTCAACGCCACGAGCACCGGGGCCTCGGGGAGTCGCTCGCGGACTCGTGCCAGCAGGGCAGCAGAATCCACGACTACCCCACGCGCGTCAGCCACCGGTCGGGGTCTCTGATCTCGTCGAGCGTCGGAAGCGCATCGGGGCCACTCCAGGCGGCATCGAGGGCGCCGAATCCGGCCCTGCGTTCCACGGCGAGGATGAACCGCTCGCCCTGCTCGTACTGCTTCATCTTCATCTCGAGGCCGGTGAGTCTCAGAAACGCCGTCATCCGCGGATCTTTGCGGCGCATCTTGAGCACCCGAGCCATTCGGTCCTGAGTCACCAGCACCCGCGCCCCGATTCGATCCATCACCACGTGGCCGTGACCTTCGAGCAGCGACATGAGCGCCTGGACCCGGTCGATGAGATCGCGCTGGTCGGGAGTGGCGAGGAACCCCATGAGGCCACGCTCGTCGATCAACGGACGACCCTCGCGGGCTGCGGAGCGCATCTCATCTCGAATCCGCTGGATCCGCCCCGACTCGGGAACGGAGGTCTCAACGAGCCCCGTGACAAGATCGAGGAAGTACTGCTTGAGCCATGGGACGCCGGTGAATTGGAGGCGGTGGGTGCACTCGTGGAGGGCGACCCAAAACCGGAACTCGTCGGGGCGGAATTCGTTCTTCCGTTCCATGTCGAGAACATTGACACCGACGAACATCACCGTGTCGCCGTCCCCGCCGTCCTCCGACGGAAGCACGAGTTCGTATTGGCCGAGTACCCGCT
>JAZGIX010000279.1:0-6810 GCA_036482315.1 Acidimicrobiia bacterium
CTCCTTACCCCGGTGGTCTATGCGATCGCCCCGCCCTTGACCGTCGCCCTGTTTCTCGTATGGGGCTTTGCGGTGGTGGCCGACAGCGCTCAGTTCTCGACGATGGCCACCGAGGTCTCGTCCGAGACCGAACGCGGCACCGCCCTGACGCTGCAGACGGCCATCGGCTTCCTGCTCACCTTGATCACCATTCGCGGAATCCCGATCCTGGCCGACGCTTGGGGATGGCAGTGGGCCTTCCCGATCCTTGCGCTCGGGCCCATGCTGGGGATCGCGGCGATGGTGACCCTCAAGCGGTCGCCGCACGCTGCCCAAATCGCCGGAGGAGCGGGATGAGAAGTCGCCAGTCTCCAGTCACCAGTCTCCAGTCAGAGACAGTTCCTCTCAGCCCGACTCCCAACTCAGAACGTCGACTGGCCGCCGGGGAACTTGATTCCTGCCGCGGCATTGGCCACTGGAGCGCGGAGTGATTCGAGGACCCGGCTGGGTGGCCAGAAGCGGACTGTCGGCCAGAACGTGGGCACATCCTTGGTGAATGCGGGAACACCGGGCAGGAGGTCGAGGATCTCCCCGGCGAGTGGCCCGTCGAGACCGATACCCCTGACCGGATCCCACACCGTTTGGGTCTCCCGATCGATCAGCTGACCAAAGCGAATCTCCAACTCGACCACCCGATCATCGAGCGTCCTGGAGAAGACGGCCCATCTGTTGTCGTCGGTCGGATCGATCACAACGGCGATGGGCGCACCGCCGACGATATCGTTGGCGACTCCCCTCTCACGCAGTTCTCCCACTGGATAGGCCGCCGCATCCTCGGACAGTTCGACGACGATCACCGTGTCGAGCAGACTGATTCCGGCCCTCCCCGCCGCGGCATCGAGCGCCAGGGTCTCCGGGTACGCCTCGCGCCACGCTTCCCACGTCGTCAACTGAGACGGCAACAACTCGATCGTCTGCCCCTTACGGGGTCCGGCTATTGCCTCACCCAGGGGCTGACTCCAGATGCTGCCCGAGTCGTGGTCCCACCATGTCATGGCATTGCCCCACAGCGCGCCCTGGTTACCGAAGACGATCTCTTGACCGTTGATTTCTCGGCGATGGACCATCGCCGTCGCGCAGAGTGGTCACCAGGTGACCAAGACCGGAATCCCGGCGACACTATCGATCACCATCTCACGCCGGTTGAGGAAGCCGACCGGATAGGCACGGCTTTGGCCATCAAGTTCGAGCCCGATGACGAGCGACCCGTCGGACCAGCTGGAGTCGGAGGCGGCAACGAACTTCGGGTCGTAAACCGGCAGGATCGCATCCCTCGGCAGAATCTGGCGAAAGCCGACGGGGAGCGGGTCGCCAACGTCCACCGGGTCGTAAACGGCGTCGGGATCGGCCAGGGTGCCGAGGGAGGCCGTCTCCGTCGGGCGCGCCGGGACGCCCAGCGTCGAGACCGCCAGCAATCCCACGAACAAAAGCAGCACGATGACCACCGACGCCGCAAGAGCCTTCATGGCGGTATAACGAGGCCACTCCCCTGCCGTGTTCCCGTTCCCACTGCAGATTGTCGGCTCTCCGACAGCCTTCTCATGGCACCAGGCGGCCCCTTCGACCCCAATACGGCGCCGACTCCGAAGAAGCAGGGCTTGCAGGCTGGAGGAACCCGGCTACACCGAGCTTGCAGACTCAGACTCCACCGCGGCCCCGAGGGCCGAAGGTGGGAGCGGCCGGAGCACCCAGAACTGATCTCTCGCCGCCGACCAGGACGCCAGCAGTTCTGAGGCAATCGATGAGCCCGTGCGCTCGTAGTGCTCCACAACCAGATCGTGCAGCAGATGTGCCTCCGCATCCGAGAGGCGGGACGCCGGTGGTGCTGTATCCGAGAAACGAGCTTTGGCCGTCAGGTCGGGATCCCAAATGAACAGTACTCCCCCGGTCATTCCGGCCGCCACGTTCCCCCCGACCGAACCGAGCACCACCACGGCTCCCCCAGTCATGTACTCGCAGCAGTGATCGCTGGCTCCCTCCACAACCGCTCGAGCCCCCGAGTTGCGGACCGCAAAGCGCTGACCCACCGCGCCGGAGACAAACAGCCCGCCACCTGTGGCACCGTACAAGCAGGCATTGCCGGCGCCATGCGGCACACCCTCCCCGCTGACGCTTGGCCGAATGACGATAACGCCCCCACCCATTCCTTTGCCTACCCCATCGTTGCCAGTTCCGTCGAGATCGATCGACACTCCGCCGGTGAGAAAGGCACCCAGGCTCTGGCCCGCCGACCCGATGAGCCCAATCGACACCGCGGCTTCATCGGGGGCGGCTTGGTCCCACGCGCCTGCAATGGAGCCGGACAATCGGGTACCTACGGCACGATCTCGATTACGGATCGGATATCGCAGCTCGATTCGGTCGTTGCCCGACCCCGCGGTTGGCGTCTGATCGGCGAGCACGTCGCCAAGCGGCGAACGCGGGATCGTCCGAAAGCTGCGTTCGGTATCCGGACGAGCATCCACGAGCAGACGCGAGAAACTCGCCCCAACTGAGTTCTCCTTGTCGTGCGGGACCAGCAGGTCACCTCTGCCGACGATCTCCTCAATCGAAGCAGCACCCATTCGAGCCAGCTTTCGCTGAACATCCGTCGCCAAGAGAGTGAACAGTTGTATCACTTGATCGACCGACCCGGTGAACTTCGCCCGCAGATCCTCCCGCTGAGTGGTGATCCCGACCGGACAGGTGTTCTCATGGCATTGGCGAACCATCTTGCAGCCCAGCGCCAGCAGTGGAAGGGTCCCAAACCCAAACCGATCTGCGCCGAGAAGAGCAGCCACGATGACATCCCGGCCGGTGCGCAGTCCTCCGTCGGTCTCGAGCGTCACAGACGTCCTGAGCCCGTTGGCAGCAAGCGCCTGGTGTGCTTCTGCCACACCGATCTCCCACGGCGAACCGGCATGCTTGATGCTGACCAGCGACGAAGCTCCTGTTCCGCCGGCGTTGCCTGATACCAAGACGACGTCGGCGTGCGCCTTGGCGACTCCCACCGCGATGGTTCCTACACCGGGCCCCGACACGAGCTTGACTCCGACTCTGGCGGTCGGCTTGAACGTCTTGAGGTCGTAGATGAGCTGGGCAAGGTCCTCGATCGAGTATATGTCGTGGTGGGGCGGCGGCGAGATGAGGGTCACTCCCGGCTCGGTATGTCGAAGAGCGGCGATCTCATCCGTGACCTTGTGGCCGGGCAACTGTCCGCCTTCTCCCGGCTTGGAGCCCTGGGCCATTTTGATCTGGAACTCGTCGGCCGAAGCCAGATATCGGGGAGTTACTCCGAACCGTCCCGAGGCCACCTGCTTGATCACCGAGTTGCGCGATGTCCCGTACCGGAGAGGGTCCTCTCCTCCTTCGCCAGAGTTGGAGGCGGCACCGAGATGGTTCATCGCCTCTGCCAGGGCCTCGTGCGCTTCAGCGGAGAGGGCCCCGTGCGACATCGCCGCGGTGGTGAACCGCCGCACGATCCGCTCCACCGGCTCGACCTCCGACACGTCGAGCGGAGGACCGATTGGATTTATCTCCAGCAGATCACGCAATTCCGTCGGCTGCGAAGGGACTTCGACCAGATCGAGATACGCCTCGTACTGCTTCCAGTCGCCGCTACGAACCGCTTTCTGCAACGCCAGGACCGTCCGCGGAGTGGTGCGGTGGGGTATCCCCCCGGCGCGGTGCTTGTAGTACCCCTCGGTTTCGCTCAAATCTGTGTCGTACCGGCTGTGACGCTCCAGCACGGCCGAGGCGATGTCGTCGAATCCCCACCCTTCGACACGTGTCGAGACGTACCGAAAGGCGCGCTCGCTCACCGCCACATCGAGACCGATCGCCTCGAACAGCTCGCTGCCGCGATAAGACGAGACGGTGCAAACTCCCATCTTCGACATGATCTTGAGCAGTCCGACTTCAAGGCTTGCCCGGTAGTTCTCCTGGGCCTCGATGACCCCGGTCTGGACATCGCCCGCCTCCGCCATCGCCCGGACGTGCTCAATCGCCAGGTATGCGTTCACGGCGGATGCGCCAAACCCGACAAGGCATGCGAGATCGTGGGCATCTCTCGGTTCTCCTGACACCGCGACGATCGACGCTCGCAAACGCAACCCGGCATCGATCAGTCGATGATGTACTGCCCCCACCGCCAGGACCATCGGGATCGGAGCTCGATCGACATCCGTCTCGCGGTCCGACAGAATCAGAATGGCCGTCCCGTCGCGTACCGCTGCTTCGGCACGATCGCAGAGGTCGTCGAGACCCGCCACCAGCCCACCCGGCCCGGCCTCGGCTGGAAACAAGGCCTCCAAGTAGGCGGCCTGAAAGGCCGGGTCGGTCGAATTGCGCAGCTGCTCGACTTCGGCATCGCTGAGGACGGGCGACGGCAGCTCTATCAATCGGGCTTGCTGGGCGGTCTCCTCGAGTAACGAGCCGCGCCGGCCCAGGTAGGTGCGCAGCGACATCACTAGGCGCTCCCGAATCGGGTCCATCGGTGGATTCGTCACCTGAGCAAACGCCTGATGGAAGAATCGGGTGAGCCGATGAGGGTACGCCGAGAGTGCCGCCAGCCCGGTGTCGTGGCCCATGGACAGGATTGGAGCGATGCCACCGGCCATCGGCTTCAGAATCAGCCTGCGTTCCTCTGCGGTGTAGCCAAAGACCCGGCTCAAGGAGTCGGCGTCGAATCGGTCGTCCTGCAGTGAATCGAACGGGTCGTTGACATAGTTGGTCTGCGTCCGAATCCAGGTGTCGTAGGGAGCCTGAGCTGCAAGTTGCCGCTTCACATCATCGGAGAACGAATGCTTTCCACTGTCCAGATCGACCAGGAAGAGCTCGCCAGGACCCAACTGGCCGGTGGCGATGGCGCGAATCTCTTCACCGGGCGCAACACCCGCCTCCGACGCGACGATGACGACATCGTCCGTGATCGCCCAACGGGCGGGGCGTAGGCCGTTGCGATCGAGACCCGCTACCAGCTGTCGCCCGTCGCAGGCAACGATCGCCGCCGGGCCGTCCCACGGCTCTGTCAAGAACGCGTGATACTCGTAGAAGGCACCGAGGGCGGGATCGAGGCCGTTTACGTTCTCCCAGGCCGCCGGAATGAGCATTTCCTTCACATGAGCAACTGATCGGCCCGACCTGACCAGTACGTCGAATGCCTCGTCGAGACTGGCTGAGTCGGAGCCGACGCTCGAAACGAGCGGCCAGAGACTGAAGATCCGATCGCCCCACACCTCGCTATGCAAATCGTTGCTACGAGCTGCCATCCAGGACCGATTGGCTCTCACGGTGTTGATTTCGCCGTTGTGGGCCACCATTCGAAAGGGCTGTGCCAGGTGCCAGCTCGGGGCGGTGTTGGTCGAGTACCGCTGATGGAATACGACGAAGTCGCTCTCGTACGCAGGGTCCCTCAGGTCCCAGTAGTACTCCTCGATGTGGGAGGCGGTGAACAGGCCCTTGTAAACAACGGTTCGAGCAGACGCCGATGGAATCGATAGCCGACCGAGGCCGGCGGACTCAGCCCGGCGGCGCGCCAGAAACAGCCGGCGCTCGAACTCCTCCGGATCGGTGACGTCGTCTGGTGCCACCACAACTACCTGCTCGATCAAAGGCTCGCTGGCACCGGCAGTGCGACTCAGGACCCCCGAACCGACCGGAACACTCCTCCAGTGAAGGAGTTCGATCCTCTCGGGTTCGAGTGCGTCTGCCACGATCCGCCGCCCGCGATCGGAACCTCCCTGGCTGTGGAAGACCATCACCACCCCGAGCGCATGACGCGGCGGAGGCTCGATTCCAGCCGCGACAAGGTCTCTCTCGATGATGCGATACGGGATCCGAGTCATGACCCCGGCACCGTCGCCGGTGCCATCTGCCGATTTCGCCCCCCGATGGTCGAGGTTGTGGAGACACTCAATGCCGAGACGCACCAGGGCATGCGAAGCAGTGGCCGATCGATCGGCCACGAATCCAACGCCACACGCGTCGCGGGCGTCGAGCGGGTCGTACAACGGATACAAACGCCGCCTCCCCTTTCCTGGCTGGATAGGCATGAGATAGTACGGGGAGCAAGAACACTCCAGAACACCGAGCGATCTGGTGGCAGCCGACTACCTGGCAGACTGACTCCGATGAACCCCACCAGCAGACCCTCCTGGGTAGCCGACGCCATCTTCTATCAGATCTTCCCCGACCGGTTTGCAGCATCGACCCAGGTCCCCAAGCCGGCGAATCTGGAAGCCTGGGATGCCCCACCTACCCGCCACGGCTACAAGGGCGGCGACCTCTACGGCGTGATCGAGCATCTGGACTGGCTCACCGACCTCGGAGTAAGCGCCATCTACTTCAATCCGATCTTCCAATCGGCCAGCAACCATCGCTACCACACCCACGACTACTTCCTGATCGACCCCCTGCTCGGAGGAGATCAGGCGTTCGAGGACCTGATGAGTGCGTGCCGCGACCGCAACATGAAGGTGGTGCTGGACGGGGTGTTCAACCACGCCAGTCGCGGCTTCTTCAGGTTCAACGACATCCTCGAAAACGGGTCGGGCTCACCGTGGCTCGATTGGTTCACCGTCAAGCAAATCCCGCTGAACGCCTACCACGAGATACGGCCACCGAATTATTCGGCATGGTGGGACGACCCCGCCCTCCCCCAGTTCAACACCGAGAACCCGGCGGTGCGGGAGTACCTGATGGAGGTTGCCGAGCACTGGATTCGCCGCGGCATCGACGGTTGGCGACTCGACGTACCCGAGGAGATCGTCACCGAGGGATTCTGGGAGGAGA
>JAZGIX010000280.1:0-4496 GCA_036482315.1 Acidimicrobiia bacterium
TGATGTCGGAAGCGGCAGCCGAACGAGGCGGGCGACTCGATGGACCCGTCACCGTCACCATCCAGTTCGGGAGCGGCGCGGCGTCCAGCGCCTCGGTGCAGACGTCCGTCGAGCCGGGACCCGTGGCGCCCTGGGCCCACCTCGAACCGGCCACCGGCATTCCGCTCGAATTGGGAGTCAACCGCTCGATCGTCGGTCGCAGCAGCACAGCCGATGTGCACCTCACCAACGACGACGTCTCCCGCCAACACGCCCTCCTGTGGAGGGAGGCCGGGGCGATCTGGTTGGCCGACCTCGACTCCGCCAACGGCACCTTCGTCAACGACGAACGCCTCACCGATGTCATGGATCTCCTCAGTGGCGACCGAATCACATTCGGCGGAACCGCCCTGACCCTTCGAGTGCTCTGATGCCCATCGTCGCCGTCAACGTCATCAAGGTGCTGTTCGTGGCGGCCCTGTACCTGTTCCTGTTCTACGTGGCCCGATCGATGCGAGGCCACGTGGGTGGGCCTCCGCTTGATGCCAGTGCCGCCGTCCCGAACCCGAAGTCGGTGCGACAGCCGCCCGCCGCGGCTCCGCCGTCTCGGAGCCGCTCGTTATTGGTCTTCGATGATGACGGGCAGTCGACCAGTCACTCGATCACCGGCACGGTGGTGGTGGGACGTGGCGAGTCCGCCGACATTCGAATCGACGACGAATTCGCATCCGAACGGCACGCATCCTTTGCGGCTGACGGAGGTGCCGTCGTCGTCGAGGATCTCGGTTCCACGAATGGGACCACGATCGACGGCCACCCGGTGACCGGCCGCACCGAGGTCACCTCCGGCACCGTCGTAATCGTGGGACGTACCAGAGTGGTGGTCACATGAATTTTGCCTGGGCAACCCGCACCGAGGTCGGACGGGTGCGCGACCACAACGAGGACTCGGTATGGCCGACCACCGACGGGAGCACCGACGAGGTGCTGGCGGTGGCGGTCGCCGACGGCATGGGTGGCCACGCCGGAGGTGAGGTCGCCAGTGCCACGGCGCTTGACACCGCCATGACGGTCAGTGGTGAGCCGGCTATGCGGGTGTTGGCCGCCAATCTGGCGGTAGTAGATGCGGCGCGTCAGCGGCCCCGCCTTGCCGGAATGGGAACCACACTGACTCTGGCCCTATTGGACCCCGACGGTGACCTGGACATTGGCCATGTCGGGGACAGCCGGGCATATCTGCTGCGCGCCGGAACATTGCAGCAACTCACCCGCGACCATTCCTACGTCGCCGACCTCATCGCCGCCGGGAAGTTGACGCCGGAGGAGGCCGAGACCCACCCGTACCGCTCGGTCCTCACCCGGGCAATCGGTTTGGATCCGACAGTCGAAGTGGACAGCTACGGCATCGTGCTTCAATCCGGGGACCGAATCCTCCTCTGCAGTGATGGGCTGACGTCGATGGTCTCCGACGGTCCCATTTCGGAGATCCTCAGCCGCGAAGACTCTCCGCCGGCCGCGACCGCAGACGCGCTCGTTACCGCCGCCAACGATGCCGGCGGCATCGACAACATCACCGTCATCGTCATCGACGTCGCAGAGTGAGCGAGCGCACCGAAGCAGCTCTGCTCCTGGCCGCCACCCTCCTCGTCGGGATCGGCACAGCCGTGGTGACCCTCACCAACGACGAGGGAATCACCATCGACGCATATGTGGCCTCGGCAGTGTTCCTTGCTTCATTCGGTGGCCTGCTGTTTGCCCTCAAGACATGGGCTTCACGAGCAACCCGGCTGCTGCTGCCCCCGGTCGCTCTGCTGACCGCACTCGGACTGATCGAGGTTTTCCGACTCGATCGTGACCTCGGACGTCTGCAGCGGTACTGGCTGCTGTTGGCTGCGGCGATCGCGATCGGAGTCCTCCGCATCCTGCACGGGCGCGGAGTCGAGGTGCTGCGAAGGTTCCGGTATCTCTTTCTGGCAACTGCGTTCGGGTTCCTTCTCTCCCCACTCCTCCCTTCCGGGCTGCCGATCGGCGGGGCCACCATCAACGGCTCGCGACTCTGGATACAACTCGAACTCGGGCAACGCACCCTGTCGTTCCAGCCCGGTGAGGCGGCCAAGGTGCTTCTGGTCATCTTCTTTGCGTCGTACCTGGCAGAGCGAAGACGGGGACTGGCCGAGATGCCCCGCTCCATCGGCCCCATCGGACTTCCCGAGCCGCGCCAGCTGCTGCCGGTCCTGCTGGCTTTCGGAGTCTCTTTTGCAGTCCTCGTGTATCAACGCGACCTGGGAGCGTCGATTCTCTTGTTTGGGGTATTCGTCGTGCTCCTGTACGTCGCCACCGATCGACCTGCCTACCTGATTGCCGGTGGCATGCTCATCGCCGGCGGAGCTTCCGCCGCCCAGAGCGCCTTCTCCCATGTCCAACTTCGAATCGACGCCTGGCTCCGTCCGTTTGAGGACTTCACCGGAACCGGCTTTCAGGTCGCCCAGGGCATTTTCGCCCTGGGCGATGCCGGGTTGCTCGGAACGGGCCTCGGCGCCGGTGTTCCGTATCTGATACCGGCCGCAGCCACCGACTACATCTTCGTAGCCCTGGTCGAAGAAACGGGATTGGCGGGCGGGTTTGCCATCCTTGCCGCCTTCGGCCTTCTCTTCGCCGTTGGATTCGGGATCGCCATCCGGTCGGGCGACGCGTTCCGATCCCTGCTGGCACTGGGACTCACCGTGACCCTCGCCCTCCAGATGACACTCATCCTCGGTGGAGTCCTGCGACTGATGCCGCTCACCGGCATCACGCTGCCGTTCGTGTCGTACGGCGGGTCGTCGCTCCTCGCCAACTTCGGAATCGTGGCGCTGCTTGCCCGGATCTCTCACGAGGAGCGGGCATGAGCGGAGCAATGCGCCGGATCGCCGCCGTCACGTTTGGCGTCCTCGCCCTGCTCACGGTCTGGCTGACGTTCCAGCAAGTGGTGGCGGGTTCTACGTATGCGGACGACCCTCGAAACCTGCGAGCGCTCCCGGATCCGGATGACCCCCGTCGCGGCATCATCACCACTGCCGACGGTGTCGTCGTAGCTGAGGACCGCGACGGAGTCCGCACCTACCCGGAGGGATCGGCCTACCTCCACGTCGTGGGATACGCGACTGCCGACGCCTCCGCCGGCCTCGAGTCGACCCGAGCTTCCGATCTCCGCCCCCTCGACGACGGGTCCATCACGTCGTGGTTGATCACGCTATTCGGCGGCAGCGTCGAACCGCCTGAAGTGCGCCTCACCGTTGTGGACCGGATCCAACGAGTGGCAGCCGAGGCACTCGACCGGCACACCGGGGCTGTGGTCGCACTCGACCCGACGACCGGAGCGGTCCTGACATACGCGTCGTCGCCGACATCGGACCCGAATCAGTTGATCTCCGGCGACCTGGCCGTGAGCGAGTTCGGCGACGATACGGCCGCGCTCGACCGGGTCGCCTTCCGACTCCTCCCCTCCGGCTCGACGTTCAAGACGCTCATCGCGGCCGCAGCGCTGGAGAAGGGCATCAGACCCGACACGATCTTGGAGGACAGAGCAGAGTATCTCGCACCGGGGGCGGGTCTGCCCATCACGAACATCACCGGCGGCACCTGCACCGGCGGCGACGAGATCACATTGCGAGAAGCGCTTGCCGTCTCCTGCAATACCGTCTTCGCCAGCCTTGCCGTGGATTTGGGGGGCCTCGTCGTCAACGACATCGCGCAACGAGCCGGCTTCAATTCGATCCTGTCCTTCGAACTGGGAGCCGCCATCTCTTCCATTCCAACGGCAGAGGAGCTCGACGCGGATCTGGGAGCGCTGGCCCAGACCGGGTTGGGAGAACGCGACCTTCGGGTGACTCCGCTGCAGATGGCGATCCTCACGGCCGCCTTCGGGAACGAGGGCGAGATGATGAAGCCGTATCTGGTCGATGCCGTGCTCACCCGGGACGGGAGCACCCTGCAACGAACGGGCTCCGAAGGCCTCGGCCGGTTGATCGACCCTGCCGTCGCCGCCGACCTCGTCTCGATGATGGTCGACGTCGTCACCGACGGCACCGGACGCGCCGCCGCCCGGCCGGACATGGATGTGGCCGGCAAGACGGGGACCGCCGAAGGAGCCGGCGGTCCGCACTCGTGGTTCCTGGCGCTTGCCCCGGCCGATAACCCGACAATCGCGGTGGTCGTCGTCATCGAAGGCGAAGGCTCCGGGGGGACGGTGGCTGCTCCGATCGCCGCCCGGATTCTCGATGCGTGGTTTGGGTAGGAGAGATTGCAGATGGCAGATGACAGATGGGGAAGATCGGGGCGTAATCCGATTCCGGTCTGAGGTCTGAGGTCTGAGGTCTGAGGTCTGCGGTCTGCACGCTGCACACTGCCCCTCTCAGGAACATCCAGGCCTCACAACCTGTTAGGTCATCGTGGAGTTTGTCAGGCATCTCGACGGTTCCGGTGCGCGCATTGTAGAAGTGGGCGGCAAGGCTGCAGGTCTTGATCGTCTCGTCTCG
>JAZGIX010000281.1:0-6298 GCA_036482315.1 Acidimicrobiia bacterium
CTCACCACACCCAATCGCATGGCCTCCTCCGCCGAGATCCGACGACCGGTCATCATCAACTCCAGGGCGGCCTTGTGCGGCATGACTCTCTGCAGAATCGCGGTGATCATCATCGGCCACAGTCCTACCTTGATCTCGGGTGTTCCGAATGTCGCATCCTCGACTGCGATCACCACATCACACGCGGCAGCCAGTCCGAAGCCTCCTGCGAGAGCGTGGCCGTTGACGCGGGCCACAATCGGCTTCCCGGCCGATCTCATGGAGCGAAACAGACCGGCTAGAGCGCCACGTTCTCGGTGGCCTGTGATCGGTTCGTCGACAAACCCGCCGCTGAGGTCCCCCCCGGCGGAGAATGCCTGATCCCCGGCGCCGGTGATCACAATCACCCGAACGTCATCATCGGCTGCAGCGGCATCGATCAGGTCGGCCATCTCTGCCATGCCGGCATTCGATAGCGGATTGCGGCGCTTCGGATCGGTGATGGTGATCGTCGCTCGCGCTTGGGATACTTCGTAGTGCAACAACTCGGATGCCTCCGACAGCGAGGTTACCGAAGACGGGCCCGCCAGCGTGCAGCCTGCAGCTTGCAGCAGACGTCAGACATCAGACATCAGGCATCAGACTGGTTACTGGTTACTGGTTACTGGCTACTCACGCCGCCAAAGAGCCGCGCCGCTCGAGCACCCGACGCAGCGCCATGACTACCTCGGGGTCGTAATCGTAAGCGGCACCTCGGTGCAGCATTTCAAGGGCCGCCAACGGCGAGATCCCCTCTTCAAGGGAAACGTCATAACGGGCCGTGGTACGTACCAGTTGAGAAGTCCGAGGGACTGCGTGATCGCGCACCTCTCCCTCCTTGCGATACGGCGAGTGCTGAAGAGCAACTATATGGGCGACTGGCTCCAGATATCGCGCCTCGCCGATGATGGCCGCGCTCCACCCGGCGACGTCGCTCAGCGAGTGACTCCCACGGGCAACGGAAGGGTTCGCCAACACCACCCGGCCGATGTCGTGAAGCAATGCCGCAAATTCCAACCGCCGCAGCTCGGATGTGCCGAGACCGATTTCGGCACCGACAGCAACTGCCAGCTCGGCGGTGCGGGACGAGTGCCCGGCGGCCACCTGACCGCTCGCCTCTGGAATGGCGCCGAGCGCCCTGATCGTCTGGTCGTAGGTCCGTCTGGTGCCCTGAAGCCGGTGTAACGACACGTGCGAGAACAGATACGGAAACCCGGCCAGCGGCACCGACCACGCGCCCATCGGATCCGCGGTAACGGCAAGAAGTGCTGCCGACGACAACAGGGCGGCATAGGCGGGCCAATCGTCAAAGGCGCGCAAGGCAATAAGTCGCCGGGCAACGACACGCCTCTCCTCAGAAACAATCGCATTGGTGACGACGGTCACCAGAAATCCGAGAACGGCCGTACCGACGAATGCCGTCAGGATCAACGGGTGAGCCGGATCGGTCGACGGGATCACCAAGAGGGCACCGGCGAAGGCGGTGGCAAAGGCGACGATGCCGACCGCTTCGGCAGGGAACATGCTCTGGGCAATACGCTTTCCATGGCGAACGTGCACGATCACCCATCCGATGGGGAGAGCCACGGCCGCCGGGCCAAGCACCAGGACGAGAGATCCCCCGCTCATGAGAGCAGTCGCTCCGGCGACGGCGGTGGATAGTGATACTCGCCGGCCGGCGTCGCTCGGAATCGTCAGCACATGCGCACCCACGTAGGCCGCTACCAGTAGGGGAAAGACGACCCCCGGCCACCACACCACGGCGACGACGGCGCCGGCGATCGGTGGAACGCTCAGCGATAGGGCGAGGCGAAGACGACTACCCACGGCGGATCCGTTCCTGCACCAAGCGTTCTACCTCGGTCGCCACACCGGCATCCGGCGCGCCGTACACGACATCACTCGCGATGATTGCGGCGATGAGCGCCTCGACGACAGCCGACCCGTATAGGCCGTCATCTCTGCGCAGTTGGTCGAATGCGGCCGTTTGCGTGACCGCCGACCGATAGGAGCGGGTGGTGGTCATCGCATCGAACGCATCTGCGGCCCCGAGCACTCTGCCGATGAGTTGGGTGTCCTGCGTTTTCCGGCTTGCCGCCGATGCCTCAACCGCCGCCGCCAGGAAGTCGACTCGCGACAACAGTTCCTCCACCACCGCCATTCGGCGACCGAGCCGCGCTTGCTCCTCCTCGGTCAACGGCCCCTCCTTGTTTATCAACTCGGCCGGGGCAGCAAGCTTTCCGACGTCGTGGATCAACGCCGACCACCGCAACACCTCGAGTTGATCGGCATCCAAACCGAGTTGCTCACCCGTCATCCGGCAGAACTGGGCGACGCGGTCCGTGTGACCCTTCGTATACGGGTCGAGAGCCTCGATGGCCTTCACGAAGCCGCTGACCGTGTCTTCGTGGGCCTGACGCATTCGAGAGTACGTGGCGAATCCGCTGTGGCCCACCAGGAAAGTGCCGAACATGAGGGGTAACGCCACCGGCCCCACCATCACATACGCCGCGCCGAGCAACGCCCCATACGCCCCCAGCACCGCGTGGACCAGGTGATTGCCGAACATCCTCGACCACGGCCGAAGTGATCGGTCCGGATAGGCCACCTTCACATAGATGGCAACGAGTCGAAAGTTCACCCAGTTGTAGACGACCGAAGCCAGGGCGGCACCGCCGACCAGGATCGGAAGGTCCTCCACCGCCAGAGCCTCATCGGGGAGGAAGGGAAACAGGACGAGTGCTCCGATCGCCGTCGAGAGCACCAGTTGACCCAAGTTGTACGCCGGCTGACGCCATCTTCGCCGCCGCAGGTCCTCCGGATGAAAAACCGCCGCCGTCGCCATCAGCGTCACCGCCAACACGGCACTGTCGCGGTCGAACACAACGATGCCGGTAAACGCAACCATGTTCGACGACGAAACGAACAGACGGTCGTTGACCTCGACCGACGAGAATTCGAGAGTGACAAAGGCCGCAGCGAGGGTCGCCCAAAGCCACAGCGGGGAAGGATCACTCTGGAAGACGAAGAGGACGACCACGACGGCAGCACCTGCGCCGGCCGAGGCTGCGGCGAGGATGGCGGTTCGGCGATCTATTTGTTGTGTGTTCATTTGTGGGGTAGCGGGGCGCCCGGGTCAATCACTTAGCCGACACGCCAGCTCATGCTGGTTAGCCGGCAGGTCTCACTGGTCTTCTTCCCACGGTCAACCATGAATCACCTCCGGTCCCCTTTCCTGAGAGATCTCACCGCCTGGGCGGTGGAGTATCCGCTTCGCTCGATCGAGGGCTAGCCGTATTGGTGACCCGGGCAACCCGGGGTCGCCGACCGTGTTGATGTCTCCATCGGCACGGTCGATGCCCACCTTCACTTGTCAATACGTGCACAAAAGCACGTGCCAAATGGGATGAGCCTCACGACCCTCCCGCTACCAAGTTCAAAGGGCTTGTGGCCCCTTGAACGCGCAAAACGGACGCACCCCCGGGTAGGGGATGACGTCCGCCCACCGACAGAATACACCGAATGTGAACAACCCGCCGACCCACCTTATGAGTCTCGACGAAATATGACAGAGGGTGTCCAGATTGGCTACGCTTCGTGGTGGAAGGGGTCGGCTCAATGGACATCCGAGAGCTCGAAGAGACGCTGGCGCGGCTCCCGTCGATCACCGCCGTCCGGATCGCGACCAAAGACGATCGCGTGACCGAGGTTCACGTGCTGGCATCGCCGGTCAAGGCACCAAAGCAGGTCGTCCGCGACGTGCAAACGCTGGCGCTCGCACGCTTCGGCATCACCCTCGATCGGCGGATCGTGTCGGTCGTGCAAATTGGGTCGGATTCGATCGCCTCGGACGACGATCGACCCGCGATCATGGGGGTCCACGAGATTCCGGAAGGTCCGCGAACCACAGTCGCCGTCACCCTCGGTTGGCACGGCGAGGAGTACGCAGGAACCGCCACCGGTCCGGCAGCCCAATCGGCCCGACTGCGCCTCGTCGGTGAGGCCGCCCTCAGGGCCATCGAGTCACTCCTCGACGACGACGCCTTCGCCCTCGATTCGATCGGTAATCCGGCGATCGGGATGAGAACCGTGATCGTGGCAGTCGTCGTGGCCACCGGGGAACGCGGTGAGGAGGTGTCCGTCGGTTCCGCCCTCAGCAGCGGTGACGACTCCGAGACGGCAGTCCGGGCGATACTCGACGCACTGAATCGAAGGATCGGGCGACCCTGAACGCGTATTGGGCCGTTGGCGAGCTCCGGCGGTGCATCGTCCAAGCGGTAACCAGTAGCCAGTACCGGATGTGATCGCGCCCCGACCAAACAAACGCGCTCACCGTGATCATCCAATAGTGCCGTCGAGTATCCAGTACCCAGCAAGAACCGGCCGCTCCCTGGTTACTGGCTACTGGCTACTGGCTACTGGCTACTCGCATATATCGTAAGAGCCCCTGATCAGGAGCTACGTGATCCATCCGGTCTCCAGCCACACCGGCAGTGGCGCGGTGGCAGTCACTCCTCACCACGAGGCGACCCGCGCCGCGATGCGGGTGATGGGTGCCGGCGGGACTGCGGCAGACGCGGTCATCGCGGCGAACGCAGTCCTCGGCATGGTTCTCCCCTCAACCTGTGGCATCGGCGGGGACCTCTTTGCCCTGGTGCACAAGCCGGGCATGGAACAGCCGGACGTACTCAACGCCAGCGGCAGGGGCGGATCCGGCCTCAGCGCGGCCTCCTTACGCGCCGCAGGTCACACCCGGATGCCGACCTACGGAACGTCGACCATCTCAGTTCCCGGCTGTGTCGATGGATGGGAGGCGCTCCAGGCCCGATACGGCCGGCTAGGTCTCGAGCAGGTACTGGCCGATGCGATCACCCTGGGCGAGGAAGGATTCGAAGTGTCGGTCGAGTTCGCCGACACGCTCAACCGACTCGCCGAGTCGCTGATCGACCAACCTTCGGCAGCGGCCCTGTACCCGGGCGCGGCCCCACCGGCTTCCGGGGCGACGCTGGTCCGTAATGATTTGGCCTCGACTCTCCGAGCGATAGCCGAAGACGGTCGCGCCGCGTTCTACGAAGGAGACGTTGCAGCCACGATCGCGGCCGCTACCGACGGAGTCCTGAACTCCGACGACCTCGCTACCAACACGATCGACTGGGTCGACCCGATCGGCCTCGATATCTTCGGTCTTACCGGCTGGACCGCTCCGCCCAACAGCCAGGGGTACATCACTCTGGCGGCGGCCTGGGTATTCGAACAGATCGGACCACCTGCAGACCCGACCGATCCCGCCTTCCACCACGCCCTCATCGAGGCCTACCGTGCCTTCGCGTGGGAACGCAACGATGTGGTGGCCGATCCCTCCCACGCCCCATGGGAACCCGCTGAATACCTGAAGCCGGAGCGCCTGCAACAGCGACTCCGGGAATTCGAGCCGAACGCGATCACACCGTGGCCGCAGCCGACGCCGGGCCCGGCAGGCACCGCTTTCTTCTGTGCCGTGGATGCCGAGGGGATGGCTGTCTCCTGCATCCAGTCCAACTACTTCGGCATCGGAAGCCGCATCTCGGCGGGAACGACGGGAGTATTCCTCCACAATCGTGCCGCCGGCTTCTCGGTGATCGAAGGACACCCCAACGAGGCCGGCCCCGGCAAGCGACCGTTGCACACGCTGTCTCCGACGTTGTGGACTCGGGGCACGGAACCGGCACTCATTCTGGGCACCAGAGGCGGCGATCAGCAGCCGCAGTATCTGGCGCAGATGGCGGCGAGCCTGCTGTTCGCCGGCAGGGATCCAGCGCAGGCCCAAGCACAGCCGCGATGGAGTCTCGACACTGCCGAGCCCGGTCCGGGTTCAGTCGTCTTGGTCGAACCCGGGATGCCGGAATCGGTCGTCGCCGGACTCGCTGCGACCGGTCATACCGTTACGGCCGGCCCTGTTCTCACCCCCGGCTGGGGACCCGTCTCGGTCATCGCCGTCGACACCTCCGGAGTCCGGACCGCGGCGGCCGACCCGCGCATCTCGACGGCCAGCGCGACCGGCGATTGAGGTTCGCACCGTTTCTCGCTGGCGAGCTTCATGACTCATTTCTTCGAGCCATTCGAGGTCGCGCATCTTGCATGGGCCGATCGCACCGACCTCGAGTCCCTCGGGACCCGTGGCCGATCCAGTGTGCACGTGCCGGCCGTACAATCCGGGAATGCGTCGCATCACCAAACTCGGAAGCTACATCGTCGGCATCGGGGCGGGCGCCGCGGCAGTCATTTGGCTGGTCAAGGACCG
>JAZGIX010000282.1:0-3380 GCA_036482315.1 Acidimicrobiia bacterium
CATTACCCGAAGTCGTTGTCGGGTGGCATGAAGATGCGGGCGTCGCTCGCCCGAACGCTCACCATGAGCCCGCCGGTCTTCCTCTTCGACGAGCCATTCGGGGCCGTCGACCAGATCACCCGCGAGACCCTCAACGAAGAGACGCAAAAGCTCTTCCTGCTCGAGGGCTTCGCCTGCCTGTTCATCACCCACTCGATCAGTGAGGCGGTGTTCCTGTCGACCAGAGTGTTAGTCATGTCGGCCCGGCCCGGCCGCATCGTGGCCGAGTACGCCGTACCGTTCGACTATCCGAGAACGCCCGAACTCCGATTCGACCCAGACTTCGCGAGACTCAGTGGTGAAGTGTCGCGTGCATTGCGGGGGTCCCACTCCTGACCAAGACCGCAGACCACACGATGGACACTCTCGACACCGCCACCCGGAGAAGCGCTCGACGATAGGGCACCGCCGGTGCTCCCGAATCAACCGAGCAGAATGGCCTGGATCGCCCGGACGATACTCCCACCGATCGTGGCGTCGGGTCTACCGCAAGGGCGTGCTTGTGGCCTCGCCCGACCAGCGGGCGGCCATCCATCGAACGCTGTGATCGAACCCGAGCCGCGACCCGGGGTCAGGTTGACCTGACGCGGGCCGTCAGAACGACGGAGGCGTGACGGCGACGATCAAGACGAGCTCTTCGTCGGCGATTGACATGATCGATGTCAGCGACGTGCTGTCGTAGGTCGCGCTGTCGCCGGCAGTCAGGATGTGAGTTTCTCCGCCGAATTCGATGGATAACGTCCCGCTGACAACGTGTATGCACTCCTCTGTAGGCGAGGCCAGTCGGCGATAAAGGTTCACGTTGGGTGTGTCGACGCGCACGATGAACATCTCGATCGCTCGCGCCGTCCCGGAGGACAGCAACTCGTATGACATCACAGAGTCGGGGAGACTGATGGTGACCCGCTCGTCCGCCCGGACAACGGCGCGGTTGACTTCATATTCCACCAGCAGTTGGAAGACGGGGACTTCAAAGAATGCGGCCAGCTGGCGCAGGGTCGAGAGCGAAGGGCTACTAAGGCCTCGCTCAACTTGACTCAAGAAACTAGCAGTGACGTCGACCTCGCTCGCAAGGGCACGAAGCGACAGGCCCCTATCCTCTCGAAGCCTGTGGAGCTGACGGCCGAGACCGATGACGGCATGGTGTTCGGCACTGTTGCTCATGTGGTCAACT
This sequence comes from Acidimicrobiia bacterium, assembly GCA_036482315.1. GTDB lineage: Bacteria > Actinomycetota > Acidimicrobiia > Spongiisociales > UBA11373 > JACZWZ01. The sequence goes on from JAZGIX010000282.1 coordinate 1,214, forward strand.
CCTGCTGTGGGAGGCTGTGGCCGGGCGACCGGGACTGGGTCGGTGCATCGTAGTGGGCTTCGTTGAGCCACCAGCCACCACTCTAGCCTGCCCTGCACCCCTTTGTACAGTGGTACTTGACAACACCGAATGGGGGCCGTAGCGTCTCACACATGTGGAGAAGTCCTCTGGATTCTTGTCGCGCCCCGAAGCCTTGCTGCGAAAGGCCTCTTGTGAGCGGTAGTCGCCGGGCACCGAGGCCGACCGAGTGGTTACTTGAAGTTAACGCCGACCCAAAAAGCGACAAAGGCTCTCCCCAGGCCCCCGGTGCACGGCGTGATGCGTCGTTGCCGACGGTGGAGAAGACGTGACGATGGGCACTACGACTTCTCTGAGCGTAAACCGCGGCGCAATGACACTGGTCACTGAGTTGATCGAGCGGGCCGACGAACTGCGAATCGAGATCGCAACCACCACGGCCGGCGCAACGGTCATCGACATGGGTCAGCGCGTCACCGGGAGCTGGGAGGCCGGTCGACTGTACGCCGAGATCACCATGGGCGGGCTAGGTTCGGTCTCCTTCGGCGACTTTGAGCTCGGGGGCCAGCATCTCCGATCAGTCCTCGTTTCCACAGAACACCCGATCGAGGCCTGCTGGGTCTCCCAGAAACACGCCGACCGCCGCCCCGGTGACCCCCACGACGTGATTCTGGCTGGACCGGCAAAGGCGTTGCTCGACCCCGTCGACCCGTCCGTCGCTCAAGCCGGCTACCGCGAGACACACCGCCGGGCGGTCGCACCGCTCCAACTCGAGCGCAGCGTGACCGATGATGACATCGCCTGGCTCGCTCGGGCATGCCAACTCCCCCCCCGAGACATCTTCGTTCTGGTCGCGCCAACACCGAGCCTGGTGTGCGCGGTTCAGGTAGCGGCGCGGTCGGTAGACAACGCCATGCACCGGCTGCACTCGGCGGGACTCGAGTTGGGAGCAGTCGAATCGCTCCAGGGGAGCGCGCCGGTACCGCCTAGGGTGGAGGACGAGCTCAGCGCACTCGGCCGAATCAACGATTCGCTGATGTATGGCACTCGAGTGCATGCACAGGTGCGCTACGGCGGCGACCTACTGGCGGTGGCAACGGAGGTCGCCAGTCAGCCGTCCGAGAGCCGGGGTCGGCCGTTCCTGGACATCCTGGCAGCCGCCGACAACGACTTTCACAACGTCTCGCTCGACGTCTTCTGTATCGCAGAGATGTCGATCACCGACGTCGCTTCGGGCAGCTCTGCTACCGCCGGCGGACTGGACCACGACCTGCTGTGGAAGTCGTTCTACGGGGAGGAGAGTTGATGTTCCCGAGTTTCACCGAGGTCGTCTTCGACGCCGCCCCAGACGGAGATGCGCCGGATGTCTGAGACAACGAGCACTGTCAACGGCGAACAGCTTCTTGAGTTCTTCGACCAGATGGTGCTGATCCGTGAGTTCGACTTGCAGGCGGTGCGTAGTCGCCACCAGGGTCTGATCCCCGGGTTCATTCACGCCAGTCAAGGACAGGAGGCGATTGCGGTTGGTGTGTGTGCGGCGCTGTCGGACGGCGACGTCATCACCAGCAACCACCGCGGCCACGCCCATCATCTCGCTCTCGGCGGCCGCCCCGACACGACCATGGCCGAGCTCGCCGGTCGAGCCACAGGTACATGCCGGGGTTGCGGCGGAAGCCTGCACGTCGCCGACAAGAACCTCGGCAACATAGGAGCGAATGGGATCGTGGGTGCGGGCATTCCCATCGCGGTCGGTGCCGCCCTGTCGTTCGCGATGCGTGACGAGCACCGTGTCGCTCTCAGCTTCTTTGGCGACGGCGCAACCAACCAAGGGACCTTCCATGAGAGCCTCAATATGGCTGCACTGTGGAATCTCCCGGTGGTCTTCATCTGCGAAAACAATCACTACGCCGAGGGCACTGCGCAACACCGGCACATGCCCAACACCGACATCGCGTTGCGGGCCGCTCCGTTTGGGATCACTGCCCGATCGATCGACGGCAACGACGTCGAAGCCGTGTTCGAGGCCGCCAGTACGGCGATCGGGCAGGCACGTGATCGGCAGGGCCCGACGCTGATCGTCGCCAACACAGACCGCCTGTGTGGCGCATATGAAGGCGATCCGCAGTTCTACCGAACGAAGGACGACATC
>JAZGIX010000283.1:0-2794 GCA_036482315.1 Acidimicrobiia bacterium
GGAGAGTCGACCAACTACCTCACCATCGACACCTCGGTGGAGTGGTACGAGACGCTGCTAGCCCTACCCGAGACGCTCTGAGGCGGCAGCCGGGCATCCTGGGGACCGGTACTTGGCGTCTGCTGACCGCCTCCCCCTCCGACCTCCATCGTCGGTCGACTCCCCCAAAGCGATCTCTCTCGTTTAGCGCCCGACGGTCTGGTCTGGATCACTCTCCCCTGTGGGGGGAGTGATTCCCTCTGATTGGAGACTGGAGACTGGAGACTCAGTCACCCTTCTTGATGGCGTGGCCACCGAATTGATTACGCATTGCCGATAGGAGACGATCCGAGTAGTCGTATTCGTCGCGGGACTCGATGCGACGCATCAGTGACAAGGCGATCACGGGCGTAGCGACGTTGAGGTCGATCGCCTCGAAGACCGTCCAACGACCTTCGCCCGAATCGGGCACGTAAGGGGCGATCCCTTCCATCGTGGGGTTTTCCGCAAGAGCGCTGGCGGTCAGGTCGAGCAGCCAGGATCGAACCACGCTCCCGTATCGCCAGATCTCAGCGATCTGTGCCAGGTCGAGGCCGAAATCGTCCTTGGCACGCATCAGGGCGAAGCCTTCCGCATACGCCTCCATCAGGCCGTACTCGATCCCGTTGTGGACCATCTTGACGAAGTGTCCTGCCCCGCTCGGTCCGACGTGGCCCCAACCCTGATCTTCCGCCGGGGCCAAAGTCAACAACGCAGGAGTGAGTATCTCGATGCCTTGGTCACTGCCGCCGACCATCATCGAGTACCCCTCGGCGAGACCCCACACACCGCCGCTGGTACCGACATCGATCAGGTGGATGCCTGCCTCCTCCAGCTCGGCGGCACGGCGGACGGTGTCCTTGTAGTTGGAGTTGCCGCCGTCGACGATCACATCGCCGGCTTCGAGATGGGGCAAAATCTCGGCGATCACCTTGTCGACGATCTCACCGGCGGGGACCATCAGCCACACGACCCGAGGAGACGGCATTGCGTTCGCCATGTCCATCAGGGTCGCCGCGATCTCGACACCCTCACTTTCGGCCTCGGCGGCGGTGGCGTCGTCGAGGTCGAAGCCGACCACCCGGTGGCCACCCCGAACCAGGCGCTCGGCCATGTTTCCCCCCATCTTGCCGAGCCCGACCATTCCGAGATTCATGACTGGGTCCTTTCGAGCGAAACGCCAACGGCGCTTTCGAGATTGGCCAGACCGCCGGCAACGTCGTCGCCGAGGCACACCCTTATGACGCGTCGGTCGGTATCGACCAGGGCCTGATGATCGCCGTCGGCCTGGGCGGCGATGAGCGCTCCGAAGGTGTAGTCGGTGTTGGGTACTTCAACCTTGGGCGAGAAGTGATCCACGATCTGGAGGAACACTCCGGTGTTGGCCCCACCCTTGTGGAGCTGCCCGGTCGAGTGCAGGAAGCGGGGGCCGAAGCCCAATGTCGTGGCCACCCGATGACGATCGCGCACCGCGTGGCGAATCCGCTGCAGCGTGGCTTCGACTTCGGGGGTAGGAGCGATGAACGCCTGGATGGCGAAGAAATCACCCTCACCGAGCCCCGTGAGAAGTGACTGAGTCGTCGCCGTGACCGCCTCGGCATCTTCGGCTCCCGTCTCCGATATCTCACCAATGTCAATCGTGCCATCCATCGCTTGCTTGGCTAGTTGCTTGGCCAGTTGAACGTTGGGCTGATTGAACGGATGGATATGCAGGACCGAACTGGCAGCAGCGATGGCTACCTCAGCCCGGAACATCTCCGACGACAGGTCCTCGAGTCGATCAACCACGATCCGAATCACCGGATGCCCTGCCGTCTCGAGAGCATCCAGCGCAGTGGTCCGCTCTACATCGTCATCGCCCTCGAAACCGTGGTAAACAAAGACGCGATCGTCGCCGTACACGGACGGCTCCCCCAGCCGTTCCCCGGCAATCGGCACGATGCCGACGCCCTCTTTGCCCGTGCTCTCGGCAACGAGCTGTTCCAGCCAGTCGGGCAGCGCCGCCAACGACTCTGAGGTCACGAAAGTGGCCTTGTCGCGTCCAGCCTGGGCCAACTCGCCGAGTGCCGCCCCGAGACGGGCCCCCGGGTTGTCGGTGGCCTGCATTGCCGATGCTTCAGCCATGCGGAGCGCCTGGTCGAGAAGAAGATCGATGTCGCCGCCGATCAGGGCGGCAGGCACCAACCCGAAGTGGGTAAGCGCCGAGTACCTCCCGCCGACGTCGGAGATCGTCTCGAAGACCTTGCGGAAACCGCGATCGGCGGCGAGATCAACCAGCGCAGTTCCGGGGTCGGTGATCGCGACAAAGTGGAGACCGGGTTCATCTACCACCGCAGCCACCCGAGCCCAGAAGAACTCGAAGAAGGAGAGGGGCTCAATGGTCGTGCCCGACTTGGAGGCGACGATGAACAGGGTCTTGGCCGGATCAATCGCCGCGGTAAGCGCTTCGACCGCCGCCGGATGAGTGCTGTCGAGCACCGTGAGGTTCGGATAACCGCCTGCGACGCCGAGCGTACGGCGAAACACCTCGGGCGCCAGACTGGAGCCGCCCATCCCCAGGAGCACCACATCGGAGATCCCATCGGCGCGAACCTCATCGACGAACCACCGGATGTCTTCCAAGTGCTCATGCATAACTCGCGGCAGCGTCAACCAGCCGAGCCGGTCGGTGATCTCGGCTTGATCGTCATCGATCCACACCGTGGGGTCCTTGTCCCACATCCGCTCCACCATCCGGGCCTCGGTCCAATGCTCCACGGTTGCATCAACCGCCGCC
>JAZGIX010000284.1:0-11245 GCA_036482315.1 Acidimicrobiia bacterium
CCACCAATCGACCTTCGGTCGATTGACTCCCCCCAGAGGGGAGAGTGATCAGACGCCACCACAAGGGGGGAGTGATCAGACCCCACCAAGAGGGGGGTGATAAGAGCGAGTAGTTTTGGGGTATGGCAGCTGAACTGTCGGCTCGGGGGAAGGGGCTTATCGACAATGCCCTGATGCCGGGTTATCTGCACGCCCATTTCGATCGGCTCGACGATCACTTCGATGCCGAAACCAATCCGGATGGGTACATCGGGTTGTGTATCGCCGAGAACAAACTGGTGTGGGATCTGCTCCGGCCGCGCCTGGTAGCTCCCCGTCCCAACTTGCCGCATGAGGCCATCTGTTACGACGACATGATCGGGTCGCGCCGGTTCCGGGAGCAGCTGAGCGAGTTCACCGCCGTCGCCGCGCTACAACGGGTCGGCAAGGTACTGAGTTGAGTTCGCCCCATCTGCCGGTGACTCGCCTCGGCTCGGCTTTCGCCACTTCCCCGACGGCCCATGCTCGCCACTTCCCCGACGGCGCCGACCTGCTTCCGCTCTGGCTGGCCGAGCCGTACCTCCCCCTGGCGCCGGTCGTGGTCGAAGCGATCCAGGCGAGGGCGGCCGAAGGCTGGTTCGGATACGAAGAGCGGCCTCGAGCAGTGGTCGACTCGTTCTCGGCCTGGATGAAGCAGCGACACGGTTGGGACACCAGCAGGCTGGAGATGCTGGTCAGTCCCAGCATCGGTACTTCGATCGGGGTCCTGCTCGACCTCCTCACCGAACCCGGGGACGGCGTGATCCTCCAACCACCGGTGTTCACCGACTTCAAGCCATTGGTGCAGCGAGCCGCCCGAAAAGTAACCCGTAATCCGCTCCGGTTCGACGACGGGCGCTACGTCATGGATGTGGAGAGCCTGGCAGCGACAGCCGCCGAGCCGACCGTCACCGCCATGATCCTGTGCAACCCCCACAACCCGGTCGGTCGGGTCTGGTCCGCGGACGAACTGGCCCAGGTGGCCGCCGTCTGTGCCGAACGCGACGTGTTCGTGATCGCCGACGAGATCCATGCCGACCTGATGCTGCCGCCCCATCGGTTTACCCCCTTCGCCGCTGCCGCCGCCGCAACGGGAGTCCGCTGGGCCGCGCTGCACGGTCCCATCAAGACGTTTGGGGTGGCGGGACTGTGTGACACCCTGCTCATCACCGATGACGACAAGGCCGCCGCCGGTTTCGCCGCCGCCAGCAGCGCACTCCACCTGAATCGCAAGAACGTCTTCGGGTTGGCCGCGTTTCGAGCCGGATACGAGTCCGGCGGGCCGTGGCTCGACGACCTTCTCACCCGAGTCGCCGGCAACGTCGAGATGTTGCAGCGAGACCTTCCCGATCCGATCGCCCTCGTCGAACCGGAGGCCACCTACCTGGCCTGGCTGGACCTACGCCAACTCGGGATGGAGGTCCCCGAACTGGCGACCTGGCTGTCGTCGCAGGCGGGTTTGGCGCTGAGTCCCGGCCACTGGTTCGGACGCGAAGGAGCCGGATTCGCTCGAATGTCGATAGCGGTCGAACCCGAGGTTGTCGCCGAGGCAATCGAGCGGTTGACGGCGGCGGTGAACGCGTAGACATCCCGCTTATCCCCGATGTGCGACACTCTTCATATGAGTCGGCAACCGGGATTCTCCGAACGGCTCGCACTCATCGAGCGAGCCAAGCCTCTTCGGTTCAACCTCATACTCTTTGGGGTCATCGCCGCCGGGTGGGTCTTCTGGAGCCCGGTGCAGGCGGCAGCCATCCTCCTGCTGGGCACCTCATTGCGAGTGTGGCTCTTCAGGGCGGGTGACTTCGGCGACCGGATCCTGGCTCGCTACTGGGGCTGGGACCAGCCCCAGAACTCTCGAACCAGGTGAATGTCGTCGGGTTCTCTCTCGTAGAGCTCAGGATGAGGATCTTCGGCAAGGCGGCACCCTTGACCGAGGTAGAAGTCGACCGTGGGACCGCTCCGAATCGACGAGACGTACATCGATGAGGCGCCCGCCGCGATTGCCGCCTTCTCGGCCGCCTTCCACAGCGCCCGACCCACCCCACGCCGACGACTTCGCCGGGTCACGTGCAAGAGGGCGAGCCATGCCGTCGCCAGCTCGAACTCAGGTACAACAACCGCGAGTCCCTCCACGTCATCATGATCGAATGCGCCGAGCAGAATTCCGCCCTCCTCGAGGATGGGGCGCAGGAATTCGATGACTCCGCTAACCGAGTCCGGACCCGTACCGTCGGCCTCCCAGGCAACCGACCAGTCGACCAAGTACCTCTCTAACTCGCCGTCGACATAGCGATAGGCGTAGTCGACCTGCTCAGAGCGATCGATGTCGGCAAGCAGGTTGATCGCCGTTTTGGGGAGACTCACGATCTCCATGGGACCAGCCTATCGAGCTGGCCTCGTCCTCATGTCCTTCCCCCTTGTGGGGTAAGGACCCGAGCAGCGCAGTGACGGGGGTGTCACCACCTCATAGGGGCGGAACTGCCCTGTCCTTCAACGACCTTTGGCCCTGCCTGCAGGGAAGGATGGTGAGAGATGATTGTCCTCCTCCACCCGCTCGCGACCGAGTACCAGCATGACCGACGCCGAGATCATCGTCGAACGCAGCTCCAGCCGGAGGCTCTGGTGGCGCACAGGCGCCGCAGCCACCCTGTGGTTTGTGGCGTACGTCGTCAATGGTCCTCTCTGGGACCGTCTCCTGTTCGACGTGGCCGGACTCGACGCGGAATCTCACCTCGGCGAAGGCGTCCACTTCTTCGCCATGGACATCATCAAGATCGGCCTGCTTCTGGGAGGAATCATCTTCGTGGTGGCGGTGCTGCGCACCTTCATCACCGTCGAGCGGACCAGGGATTGGCTCGGCGGACGGCGTCAGATCATCGGGTACACCCTGGCCGCGGCACTCGGAGTGGCGACGCCCTTCTGCTCGTGTTCTGCGGTCCCGGTTTTCATCGGGTTCGTCGCCGCCGGGGTGCCGCTCGGCATCACGATGACCTTCCTCATCGCCAGCCCTCTCGTCAACGAGGTCGCGGTCGTCTTGGTGGCGGGTTCGTTCGGATGGGCGACGGCCGCTCTGTATGTGACCACCGGCCTGACGATCGCGGTGGTTGCCGGAGTCGTCATCGGCCGGCTTGGTCTGGAGCGATGGGTAGAACCGTTCGTCTACGAGACATCGGTCGGCGCGGCCTCGTACGGAGAGGGGTCGCCGGGCTGGCCGACCCGACTGACCGTGGCTCGGGCCGAAGTGCGATCGATCTTCTCGAAGATCTGGCCCTATCTGATCATCGGGATCGGAATCGGGGCGGTCATCCATGGATGGGCGCCCGATGATTGGTTCGCCGAGTACGCCGGCGACGACGACTTCTTTGCGGTGCCGATCGCCGTAATTCTCGGGGTCCCGCTGTACTCGAACGCGGCGGGGACGATCCCACTCGTCGAGGCGCTCCATGCCAAGGGTGTCGCCCTGGGTACATCACTCGCCTTCATGATGTCGGTGGTCGCACTGTCGCTGCCCGAGATGGTGCTGCTCCGCCGGGTGCTGCGGCCCCGCCTGCTCGCCACCTTCGTGGCCGTCGTCGCCTCCGGAATCCTCATCACCGGCCTGCTATTCAACCAACTGCTTTGAGGAAGGAAACACCATGCATGTGAAGGTGCTCGGGGCTGGATGCCCCAAATGCCACACGCTCGAAGAGCGAACCGAAGAAGCGCTGCGTCGGCTCGGCGTCGACGCCACAGTCGAGATGATCACCGACTTCGGACAGATTGCCGCCCACGGCGTAATGAATACTCCTGCCGTTGTGGTCGGAGACAGCGTCGTTCTGACCGGACGGGTGCCGGAGGTGGATGAATTGGTCTCACTCCTCGACGCGGTGATCGCGTAGGGCTTCTGCGCTGGTGCTCTCAAGGGGTCCGGCAGTGCCCCCCACCAAACGGCTTCGCCGTTTGACTCCCCCCAAAGGGGAGAGTGTTCAAACCCCGCCAGAGGGGAGAGTTGTCAGAATTCTCCCAAAAGGGGGGAGTGATTCTCAGACGAGGTGTTTCATCTGTTCTATCGAAGTGGCTACGAACTCCTCGGACTCGAAGCCCATGCGCAGTATGTAGTTGATGAGCATCACCGAGCGGGCCGCCATCAACAGGAGCACCTGGCCTTCGTACTCGACCGGCCATTCCCGGACCGAGCGGTATCCGTCGACGAAGGACGACAGGAGGTTGTCGTAATTCTCGAACGGGCGGCTGTGAAAGAGGGTGATCGCCAGGTCCTGCACCGGGGCACCCAGCATCACGTTCTCGAAGTCGCGCACGTGCAACCGACCGCCGTGCAGGTGCACGTTCCACGGCTGAAGACCGCCGTGCAGCATGATGAGGGGCACCTTCTTGTGGAGCCTGGTGAGCTCCTTCGCGGCCCGAGCCTCCACCTCCTTTATGACCTCGGTCCGTTCCGGGGTCATCACACGCCGGAACCGTCCGTCGTACAACACGACCGGCTCGTCGGGGTAATAGAAGACCCGATCCCACACCAGGGGTCGCAGCCTCCGACGACCCGGCTTCCACCGCGCGCCGTGCTCGTGGAGTGATGCCGCCAACTCGCCGAGCATCTCGTAGTCGACCGGGCTCGCCAGTTCACCTATCGGTTGGCCGGGCATCCACTCGAACAACACGCAAGTACGTTGCTCGGGCACCCCCTCGTGCCACACCGGTGTCATCAGAAGGCGCTTGCGATTCCGAATGGGGCGCGCCGCCGAAATCAACGGATCCCTCGCCAGGGCATCGAGCCAGGCGAGTTCGGTCCCAACATCGACTTCGGAACGGGACGGGGGAGCACCGATCCGGAGCGCAAAGGTTCGCCGATCGGTGGTGTCCACCCGGAACGTCGTGTTCCGCTGCAACGCGATCAACCTGATGCGCCTCACCTCCAGGTCGTACCGGGTGAGAGCCTCGTCGGCGAGCCCCCGCAGGCGTCGGAGTTTCCCTATATCCGTCAACTCCGCATAGGGCTTCACGCCGGGCTCCTACCTATCCCGTAGGAAGGTCCCGCCGAGGGCCAGGATCCCGCCGACGAAGACGGTCCCGACGCCGGCACCAATGAGGTTGCCGGGCAGCCCCTCGCGCAGCCGACTGTTGTCGATCCCGGCGATGACGATCGCCAACGAAACCGCGATCATCACCAGTACCCGGGGAAACCGTGATGGTGAGGTTCGCGCAGCAAGACCGAGGATGACAACGAGCAGGCCGATGACGACGGTGATGGGACCATCACCTTGCATCCCCGACATGAACGAGCCGAGAATCACCAGGAAACCACCCCCCACCATCATGAACACCCCGGCCGGCGACGGGTACCGCAGCGGACGGCGGGCGGCATGCGCCGCCGGACGAGCCTGGATTCCGATCGCCTCACCGGTCACGTAGTCGACCTTGGTGCGGCGCGGATCTATCGGCATCCCGCAGTGGGGACAGGCGACTGCCTCACTGGAGATGTTCTGACCGCACTCGGGACAGGCGATGAGGGCCACGGCCAAAAGATAGCCCGCGACCCTCATTCCCTAACGTCTACCCCCGCATGAAGCCGGCGACCATGTCGCCGTAGACGGCACCGAGAGTGTCGAGCGCCGCCTTGGCTTCGTCGTCGATCTCGCCGAACGCGAAGACGCCCTCGATGTCGATCGTGGCCATGAACCGATCCATCACCGGCGTCACGTTGCCGAAGTGGGTCAGGAGGGCTTCCGTGTTCTCGAACTGCTCGTAGAGCATCCCGGAGCTGCCATCTCTGCTGAGGAACCACTGATAGGCCTGCGTCCCCGGCTCACCCGCCTCAACCTGTGCACTGAGCTCGGAAGCAACGGCCTTGAAGTTGTCCGCATCCTTGATCGATCCTCTGATGGTGTAAGCCAACATCGCAATTCCTTCTTCGTAAGTGCCGGGAGGCTAATTCGGTCCGGGACGAGTGCCGGTCGGACTTCGGTTACCGACGAGGTCCGACGAATATCTGAACATGACGTGGACAACACAAGACATCCCGAACCTCACCGGCAAGGTCGTCGTCGTCACCGGCGCCAACGGTGGACTCGGCTTCGAAACCGCCAAGGCGCTGTCGGTTGCAGGCGCTCATGTGGTGATGGCCGCCCGCAATCCGCAGAGGGTCGATTCTGCGCGGCAATCGATCCTCGGCGAGCACTCCGGGGCCTCACTCGAACTGGAGGAACTCGATCTGGCTTCGCTCGAATCGGTGCGGCGAGCGGCTGCGGCCATCAGCGAGCGTCACGAGTCGATCGACATCCTGGTCAACAACGCCGGGGTCATGGGCATCCCCGAAAAGAGGACCGCCGACGGCTTCGAGATGCAGTTCGGGACCAACCACCTCGGTCACTTCGCTCTCACAGCGCTGCTGTGGCCGGCGCTCGTTGCCGGAGACGGAGCACGACTGGTGGCGATCACCAGTTTCGGCAGGCACAACCGCGGCAAGTTCAACCCCGCCGACCCACCGCTCCGCGGGAAGTACGAGGCCTGGAGGGCTTACGGCCAGTCGAAGATGGCCAACCTCCGATTCGCTCTCGAAGTGGATCAGAGGGCGCGACTGGCTGGCCTGCCGATCCAGAGCCTCATCGTCCACCCCGGACTCACCCACACCGATCTGCAGGCCAACAGTGTCCGCGAATCCGGTGGGGGGCGAAGTCAGCGTTTCTGGGCGAAGTGGGTGCAACGGATCGGGATGAAGGTCCCCCGCGGCGCCCTCCCCCAGATCAGAGCAGTCACCGACCCGCGGGCCAAAGGTGGGCAGTTCTACTCACCCCGCTTCGTCACCGCCGGAGCAGCCGTCCGCCGCCCCCTGGCGCCGTGGACCCGTCGCAGCCGTCAACTCGGTGTGCTGTGGGAAGTGTCGGAACGCATGACCGGAATCAAGTTCGACATCTGAGGGCCCCCCACCAATCGGCCTCCGGCCGATTGACTCCCCCCAAAGGGGAGAGTGATCAGAATCCCAGAACCTCGGCCAGAGGTCGTCGGGTTGCCCGAAGCTGGCCCACTCCCCCCTGGTGGGGGAGTCGGCGGAGCGACGCGACGTGGGAGGGGGGGATTGACTCCCCTCAAAGGGAAGAGTGATCCGAATCCCAGTCGGGCACAGCTCTCATCGGGCGAGGACTGGGAGCCCTCTCGGTCCTGCGCTCGACCATCGATCTACGGTCCCTCTTAGGTTGAAGGGTCATCTCGTAGGTAACTCGCTGGAAGGCGGTGGAAGGTTTATTCGGATATTCGGCATATTGCGAGTCGAATCTGAAGTAGCCGCTGACTAGTTACCCAGTCGTTGACCATTAGTCACTGGTCGTCGTCACTAGTCATCAGCCCGGGCCTGGTGTCGGGAGCGCCGCGAGGCATGCACCAGTAATCTCCCCCACCAATGAACACCTCAGCAGCCGTTGCCATCGAAGGCGCCTTGAAAATCTTCAATGAGGGCGCGGCAAACCAGGTCGAAGCACTGCAGGGAATCGACCTCCACATCGATCCGGGGGAGTTCATCTCGCTGATCGGACCTTCAGGATGCGGCAAGAGCACTCTGTTGCGCCTCATCGGCGATCTGCTCGAGCCTTCCGGCGGCAGCGTCACGGTGGCCGGTAAGCCTGCCCATCAGGCCCGGCTCGACCGGGAGTACGGGATGGTGTTCCAGCAGGCAACCCTGTACGAGTGGCGGTCGGTCGCCAAGAACGTCCAACTGCCGCTCGAGGTCATGGGCCGCAACAAGGCCGAACGAGAAGCCCGGGCCGATCAGATGCTCGACCTGGTCGGGCTGACCGAGTTCAAGAGCCACTATCCCTGGCAACTCTCGGGCGGGATGCAGCAACGAGTCGCCATCGCCAGGGCGTTGTCGTTCGAACCCTCGATCCTCTTGATGGATGAGCCCTTCGGGGCCCTCGACGAGATGACCCGGGAACGGATGCAGGCCGAGGTGCTCGACATCTGGTCGAAGACCGGAACCACCGTGGTGTTCGTCACCCACTCGATCCCCGAGGCCGTGTTCCTCAGCACCCGGGTCGTCGTGATGTCGCCGCGACCGGGGCGCATCGATGCCGTCATCGATACCGACCTTCCCCAGCCGCGCGACGAGGACACCCGGGAGTCGGACCGCTTCTATGCCAAGCTCACCGAAGTGCGCGAGGTGCTGCGCGGAGTCCAGGGGAAATGACCACCGCGGTCGCGGTACGCCCCGGTTTCCTCAGGATTGCGGTCCGGCGCTACCTCCCGGCGACTCTGATCTTCCTGGGCGGAATCCTGTTGTGGGAACTGATGGTCATCGTCTTCGACATTCAGGGCTTCCTGCTCCCCAAGCCGAGCCGGATCGCATCGACCTTTGTGGACGAGTTCACGGTGGTTGTTCCGGCCGGGTGGTTCACCATGAAGGAGGCGATGGGAGGCTTTGCCATCGGTGCCGTCGCCGGGGTGCTGATCGCTCTCACCACGGCGCGCTGGACCGTCGTAAAGGATGGGCTGATGCCGTTTGCGATCGCGGTGAACGCCACCCCGATCATCGCCCTGGCCCCGATCATGAACAACTGGTTCGGGATCGTGAACCCGATGGCGAAGATGTCGATCGTCGCCATAATCGTGTTCTTCCCGGTGATGATCAACATGGTGCGAGGGCTCACCGAGGTGGACCCGAGCCAGTTGGAGCTGATGCAGTCCTACGCCTCGACGCCGCGGGAATTGCTGTTCAAGGTGCGGGTCCCCAACGCACTGCCGTTCCTGTTCAGCGCGCTCAAGGTGGGGACCACCCTCAGCGTGATCGCCGCCATCGTCAGCGAGTATTTCGGCGGCTCACGGGAGGCATTGGGGATCTACATATCGCAGCAAGCAGCCCTGTTCCACTTCGCCGAGGCCTGGGCGGCGATTCTCGTCGCCTCATTCAGCGGAATCGTCTTCTACCTGGCGATCACACTCGTCGAGCGCATCGTGATGCCGTGGCACTCCTCGATCCGCAACGTGGCAGGTACATAGAGGGCGCGCCGATAGGCGCGGACTCGGTGGCCTGGGGCAGGGGCCCCGGGCCACACCGCGATGAGCCATACGGCGAAGAGCCATGGGCACAGAGGGTGTGCTCCTGCTCCGGCAGAACTGGTTCCGGTCCTTTACTCTCCCTCCGAACGAGCCGGACCGGCTCATGAGGGAGGATCACAAAGTGAAGAAAATGCGCTTCAAGGCGCTGATAGCAATGCTCGCCGCCCTGGCTCTGGTCGCCACCGCATGTGGTGATGACGACGCCGGAGGTGGAGAGCTCACCTCGATCAACCTGCAGCTGCAGTGGGTGACGCAATCACAGTTCGCCGGCTACTTCGCCGCCGTCGATCAGGGCTTCTACGAGGATGAGGGACTGGATGTCACCATCCTCGAAGGCGCCGTGGACATCGTGCCGCAACAGGTAGTCGCTTCAGGCCAGGCCCAATTCGGGCTCGCCTGGGTACCGAAGGCGCTGGTATCGAACGAAGAGGGAGCAGGCCTGGTCAACATCGGGCAGGTCTTCCAACGGTCGGGCACGCTCGAGGTCTCATGGGCCGATAGCGGAATCACCGAGCCGGGTGACTGGGCCGGCAAGACCGTCGGCACCTGGGGCTTTGGCAATGAGTTCGAACTCACTGCGGCCATCAGCAGGTTCGGCGTCACAGACGTGAACCTGATCCAGCAGCCGTTCGACATGTCCCTGCTGCTCAACCGCGAGGTAGACGCCTCGCAGGCGATGACCTACAACGAGTACGCCCAGGTGCTGGAAGCGGTGAACCCGGATACGGGTGAGCTGTACCTGCCGAGCGACCTCAATGTCATCAACTTCAACGACGTCGGTACGGCGATGTTGCAGGATGCGATCTGGGTCGGCGCGGATTGGCTGGCCGAAGACGGCAACGAGGCGACTGCCGAGGCCTTCCTGCGGGCAACGTTCCGCGGTTGGGTCTTCTGCCGTGACAACTTCGACGCCTGCGTCGACATCGTGCTCGCCAACGGTCCCGCGCTGGGCGCCAGCCATCAGGCATGGCAGCTCAACGAGATCAACAAGCTGATCTGGCCCTCACCGGCCGGCATCGGCATCGTCGATCAGGGCCTGTGGGATCAGACCATTGACGTCGCCACCAGTGAGGGCGTCATCTCGACAGATCCGGGTAGCGGGTCGTTCCGCACCGATCTCGCCGAAGCGGCCAACCAGGCGCTCAACCTGGACGGCCTCGACGTCGAAGGCCGGGGATACGCACCGATAAGCGTCACTCTCAACGAGGGTGGCAATTAGCGCGACCTAGTCGAGTCGAAAGTATCGGGGCGTCCCTTTGGGGGCGCCCCGATCGCGTATTGAGTCAGGAGTCTGGACTTCCTAATACCTCTGCCAAAATGACCGGATGGCGGACCTGCTCCTCGGAGGCGTCGAAGGTGGCGGAACCAAGTTCCTTGCCGCCGTAGCGAGGTATTCCGACGGCGCAGTGCCCGAGATCGTCGATCGGCTCCGGATCGACACCACCGATCCGACGGCAACACTCGGTCGGGTCGCCGAATGGCTCGCGGCGCACGACCTGGCCGGACTCGGTATTGGCACCTTCGGGCCACTCGACCTCGAAACGGGCCAGGTGCGCGACACACCCAAGCCGGGGTGGAGCGGTGCCGATGTGGTCGCCACCCTCAGCGCCGCCTTCGACACTCCACCCCCAATCGCATTCGACACCGATGTCAACGGAGCAGGCCTCGGTGAGTGGCGCTGGGGGGCGGCCCAGGGGTCGAGGGTCGCCCTGTACCTGACGGTAGGAACCGGGATCGGAGGCGGAGCCATCATCGACGGGCGGCCGCTCCATGGCCTGGGTCATCCCGAGATGGGGCACATCTCGGTCCCGCGGCATCCCGACGATGACCACGCCACGTTATGCGCCCTCCACGCCACCTGTCTGGAGGGAATGGCCTCGGGACGTGCGTTGGAGGCGCGAGGGAGTCGACCTGGGGATCACCTCGGCGACGGCGACCCGCGGTGGGAATTCGAGATCCACTACCTGGCCCACGGTCTCTCCGATCTGACGCTGGTCCTCTCGCCGGAAGTAATCGTGATCGGCGGTGGAGTCATGCAGCGACCGGAACTGTTGAAACGGGTGTCGGACCGGCTCGATGAAATCCTCGATGGGTACGTGGACACCCCTCAGGTGACCCACCCCTACTTCGGCCAAGAGGCCGGGCTGATGGGAGCACTGGCGTTGGCATCGTTAGTCGTTAG
>JAZGIX010000285.1:0-12541 GCA_036482315.1 Acidimicrobiia bacterium
GATCCCACGCTCGGACGGCGACGCCCGCGTTGAGCATGAGTTCCGATAGTGCACGACCGAAATGGCCGAAGCCGACGATGGCGATCGGTGTGTCTCCGGATCGGTTCGTGGGGTCTGCCATTCACTCATCAGAGTAGGACCGGGCGCCGGTGGCATGGACGTGGTCGGTTTCACCGGTACGATCCGGCGATGTCCATCGGGATAGGTATTGCAGGTGCAGGCACCGTCGGCGGCAGCCTGTTGCGGCGACTCCTCGAAGAGCGTGCCGTCCTCATGGCCAAAACTGGCCTCGATCTCGAGGTACGTCTGGTGGCAGTTCGCGATACTTCCAAGAGCAGACCGGGGATTCCGCCCGAACTCATCTCCGATGATGTAATGGCTCTCGTATCGGACCCGGAGGTCGCTCTCGTCGTCGAGGTGATGGGCGGGCTCGAACCTGCCGGCGATCTCGTCCTTGCTTCGTTGCGAGCCGGCAAGCCGGTCATCACCGCCAATAAGGAGTTGATAGCGGCGCGCGGTCCCGAGTTGTTTGCCGCGGCCGCCGATGCCGGCGTTCCACTCCTGTTCGAGGCCGCGGTCGGCGGCGGCATTCCGATCATCCGGCCGTTGACCGAGACGTTGGCGGGAGAGCAGGTCGATCGGGTGCTCGGGATCGTCAACGGCACTACCAATTACATCCTCACCTCCATGGCCGACGAAGGCGTCGGATACGAGGAGGCGCTCGAGGCGGCCCAGCGACTCGGATATGCCGAACCTGATCCGACTGCCGACGTCTCGGGAGCAGACGCTGCGGCCAAGGCAGCGATTCTTGCCGGGCTCGCCTTTGGAACCTGGGTGGAGCCCGATCGAATCCACACCGAAGGAATCACCGGCATCACCGATGCCGATTTCAAATCGGCGGAGCAGCTCGGGTTCGCGATCCGGCTGCTTGCCGTGGCCGAACGGCGCTCTGATGGGGTGAGCGTCCGGGTGCACCCGGTCATGCTTCCTGTCGATCATCCCCTCGCTGCCATTCGCGGTGCCACCAATGCCATCTACATCGAAGGTTCCTCGGTCGGAGAACTGCTGTTTGCGGGTCCGGGTGCCGGAGGGGAACCCACCGCCACTGCTGTGCTCGGCGATGTCATCGATGCCGCCCGCGAGCACCTGTCCGGGTCTCAGGTGGCTCCGGCGATCAAGATCCAGCCCGGCGAAGTTGTCGATTTCGGCAAGGTGAACACTCAGTGGTACCTCCGGCTCGAGGTCGCGGACAGTCCCGGGGTGCTGTCGCAGATCGCCTCGGCGTTTGCCGATGCCGGTGTCAGCCTCGGATCGGTCCGGCAGGAGGGTCGAGGTGACAGCGCCACCCTCGTGTTGGTGACCCACACTGCTCCGGAAGCGGCACAGCAGGCGGCGGTGGCGACGCTGCGGTCGCTTGAAGTCGTCGAGACGGTGGCGTCCGTGATTCGGGTGGAGAGCGAGGAAGCGTGACCTGGCCGGGCCTCATCGAGGCCTATCGCGAACGTCTCGACATCGACCCGGACACGGCGGCAATCACCCTGCTCGAAGGCAACACACCGCTGGTTCCGGCTCCTGCGCTTTCGGCACTCGTGGACCGTGAGGTGTTCCTCAAGGTTGAAGGAGCGAATCCAACGGGTTCGTTCAAGGATCGGGGCATGACGCTGGCAGTGTCGAAGGCTGTTGCGGCCGGGGCGCGCGCCGTCGTTTGCGCCTCCACCGGGAACACGTCTGCGTCGGCGGCGGCTTATGCCGCCCGAGCCGGTATCGAAGCGGTTGTGATCCTCCCCGCCGGGAAGGTGGCGCTCGGCAAACTCGCTCAGGCGGTGCGGCATGGGGCCAAGATCGTTCAAGTAACCGGGAACTTTGATGAAGCCTTGCGAGTGGTGCGCGACATGGCCGGCGATGAAGTGGCACTGGTCAACTCGGTCAACCCGGATCGAATCGAAGGACAGCAGACCGTTGCGTGGGAGGTCGTGGAAGCCCTCGGGGAGGCTCCGGCGGCCCACTGCCTGCCGGTCGGCAACGCCGGGAACATCACCGCCCACTGGAAGGGCTACCAGGCCGCCGGAGCCTCCCCCTTGATGTGGGGGTTCCAGGCTGCGGGCGCCGCTCCGATCGTGCACGGTGAACCGATCGATGATCCCGAAACGATTGCAACCGCCATCCGGATCGGCCATCCGGCCTCGTGGGACGCCGCCGTGGCGGCGCGCGACGAATCGGGCGGGATGATCGAGGCGGTGACCGACGATGAGATCCTGGCCGCCTACGACTTGCTTGCGTCGTCTGAGGGTGTGTTCTGTGAACCGGCGTCGGCGGCGTCGGTGGCCGGACTGATCGCTCGGCGAGCAGAGCTGCCGACCGGGTCTGTGGTCTGCACGCTTACAGGACATGGGCTCAAGGACCCGGCCACGGCTGTCGATGAATCGGTGGAGTTCGAGCCGGTCGCACCCGAAGTGGATGCCGTCCGAGCATCGCTGGGTTGGTGAGCGGGCGGTAACGCCTTGGCTCAACCGCCGAGACGCTCTAGAATCCCACCATCGGGTAAATCACCCGATTCCCCGGACACTGTCTGCCGGCACTCTTGTGCGAAAGATGCATGTGCTGCGCACGGCCGTTTCCCGAAATCAGAACCATGTTCTGGAGGATCCGTTGAAGCTGTATATCGATCCGGCACACCTCGCCGATATCGAAGCCACCCGCTCGTGCCACGAGCGGCTCAACGGCGATTGGGACGCCCATCATCAGAGCCAGAACCAGAGAGGGAGCCAATGACCACACGAGCCAAACTTCAGGAGAAGAAGCTCGCCGATTTGAGGACGATCGCCGCTTCGCTCGAAATCGCCGACCACGACAGTTTGCAGAAGTCGAAGCTCATCGCCGAGATCCTCGGGTCCGATGGGTTCGATGCCAGCGCCGACCCCGCACCGGTGGATCTTCCCGAGATCGAAGAGCGTCCATCCGGAGCCGATAAGGCCGGCTCTGCCGAGAGCAGCGAGGACACTTCCGAGGCTAAGGCCCAGGAGAAGCCAAGGGCCGATTCGAGGTCCAAGGGAGATCGCGACGGCAACCGACAGGGCGGCCAGAGCAGCCAGCGGAGGCGTCGCAGTCGCGGCGGCGGCCAGCAGCAACAGCAACAACAGCAACAACAGCAACAACAGCAGTGGGATGAAGCAGACCTCGAGGATCGCGAGGGCATTCTCGACATCCTTCCCGAGGGCTACGGCTTCCTCCGGGTCACCGGTTACCTCCCGGGTGACAAGGACTGCTACGTGTCGGCCAGCCAGGTGCGAAAGTTCGGCCTACGCAAAGGCGACATCGTCAGTGGACCGATCCGTCCGCCGCGGTCGAAGGAGAAGTTCCCGGCCATCACTCGCATCGAGCATGTCAACGGAATGACAGTCGAGGAGGCGAGGAAGCGCCCCAAGTTCGGCAGCCTGACCCCGCTGTTCCCCGACGAGCGGCTCCGTCTCGAGGTCGAGGGTGAGCCCGGGCGCGTGTTGGTACGGATCGTCGATCTCATTGCCCCGATCGGGAAGGGCCAGCGTGGGCTGATCGTTTCTCCCCCGAAGGCCGGGAAGACCACCGTGCTCAAGGAGATCGCCAATTCGATCACGGCGAACAATCCCGAATGCCATCTGATCGTCGTGCTTGTGGACGAGCGTCCGGAAGAAGTGACCGATATGCAACGATCGGTCAAGGGAGAGGTCATCTACTCGACGTTCGATCGTCCTGCAGAGGAACATACTCAGGTGGCCGATCTCGCCATTGAGCGAGCCCGGCGCCTGGTTGAGGCCGGCAACGATGTGGTGATCCTCCTGGACTCGATCACACGACTTGCTCGTGCCTACAACCTGGCGACTCCCGCCTCGGGTCGAATCCTCTCGGGTGGTGTCGACTCGACGGCGTTGTACCCGCCGAAGCGGTTCTTCGGCGCCGCCCGCAATCTCGAAGAGGGTGGCAGTCTCACGATCCTCGGCACCGCGTTGGTCGATACCGGTTCCCGCATGGATGAGGTGATTTTCGAGGAATTCAAGGGAACCGGCAACTGGGAGCTACGCCTCGATCGGAGGCTCGCCGACAAGCGGGTGTATCCCGCGATCGACATCGAGGCATCCGGCACCCGGAAAGAGGAACTGCTCTTTGATAAGGACGAGCTGGCCCAGGTGTGGAAGTTGCGTCGGGTGCTGCTCGCACTCTCCGAGCCGGCGGCCGGACTCGAACTGTTGATCGATCGATTGAAGAACACGAAGTCGAATGCCGACTTCCTGGCAGACGTCGCCAAGACCACCCAGCCGGGGGCCTAAACTCTGGCCCGCTCAGGAGTAGTGATGAAGCAAGGAATCCACCCCGAATACCGCGAGGTCGTGTTCGTAGACACGTCCTCCGACTTCAAGTTTCTCACGCGTTCAACCGCCAACACCGGCGAGACGATCGAGTGGGAGGACGGCAACACGTACCCGATGGTGCGCGTCGAGATGTCGAGCGCCAGCCATCCGTTCTACACAGGCAAGCAGATCCTGGTCGACTCCGGTGGTCGCATCGAGCGGTTCCGCCGGCGGTACGGCCAGAAGGCCACCGCACCGGCCGCCGCTGCGACTGAGGAGACGGCGGTCGAGGAGGCCACCGAGTCCGAACAGGACGAGTGATCTGACTTGAGTCGCACCCCCGGCGCCACGGTCGGAGGCCAGGCCGTCATCGAAGGTGTGATGATGCGCGCCCCAACAGCCTGGTCGGTGGCCGTTCGCAGGCCCGACGGAATCATCGAGGCCCGGAGTGACGAACTTCCGCGCCTTTCGGCTCGCTCCCGTGCTGCCAAGATCCCAATGATTCGTGGGGTGATGGTGTTGGTGGAGTCGCTCAGCCTCGGATTCAGAGCGTTGTCTTGGTCTGCGACCAAGGCGACAGACGAGGACGAAGAGGAGATCAAGCCGCGTCACATCGCCGGAGCGATGGTCGTTGCCTTCGTGTTCTTCGTTGGGTTCTTCATGCTGCTGCCGTTGCTCATCGCCCGCGGCGCCGAACAGGTGCTCGGCAAGTCGGCAGTGGTCTTCAACGTGATCGACGGTCTGGTTCGAGTACTGCTGTTTGTCGGATACATCTGGGCGATCGGTCGCTCGGCTGAGATCGCTCGGGTGTTCATGTATCACGGTGCAGAGCACAAGACGATTCACGCATACGAGGCGGGCGATCCGCTGTCGGTCGATGCCATTCAGAAGTACAGCCCGCGACACCCCAGATGTGGAACCAACTTCCTGCTCATCGTGATTCTCATCGCCATCGTCGTGTTTACCGCCGTGGGCCGGCCCGGATGGTTCTGGTTGGTGGCAAGCAGGGTGTTGCTCATTCCTGTGATCGCCGGAATCTCTTACGAGATCCTCAAGCTGGCATCGAACCACCGTTGGATGAGCGTTGCCTCGCGACCCGGCATTTGGTTGCAGAAGCTCACAACTCGCGAGCCGACTGATGACCAGGTCGAGGTCGCCGTCGCTTCGTTGTTGGCGGCATTCGACCCGGAGGAGCGGGCGGCTGTCGAGCGGCGGGGCCCGATCGCTCCGGGGGCACTCGGCTTCGTGGTGTCGGGGTGAAGGACGATGCACTCGTCGATCGGCTGACCGAGATCGAGAGGGCGTACGAAGAAACTCTCCGGACGATGGCAGAGCCCGAGGTCCTGGCAGACCAGGCTCGCTACACCGAGGTAGCCAAACGCCATGCCGAGCTGAAGCGGATCGTGGCGGTGTTCAACGAGTACCGAGCCGCCGCCCAGGATGCCGAGGAGGCCGCGGAGTTGGCCTCGATCGAGGACGATGCCGAGATGGCCGCCGAGCTCGCAACGATGGCTGAAACCCGGTCCGAAGAGGCTGATCTCTTGGAGACGAGGCTGCGGGTCATGCTTGTTCCGAAGGATCCAAACGACGAAAAGGACGTGATTGTCGAGATCCGGGCGGCGGTCGGCGGTGATGAAGCGGCGATCTGGGCAGGCGACCTGTACCGCATGTACCAGCGCTACGCCGAGAACCACGGCTGGGGAATCGACCCGATTACGACGTCGTTCAGCGAATCGGGTGGATTCAAAGAGATCACATTCGCCGTCAAAGGATCGGGTGCCTACTCCCGGTTCAAGTTCGAGGCCGGTCCCCATCGAGTGCAACGGGTGCCGAAGACCGAGTCGCAGGGCCGGGTGCACACCTCGATTGCGACTGTCGCGGTCCTCCCAGAGGTCGACGAAGTCGAGGTCGAGGTGAATGAAAACGACCTCGAGATCGACGTCTTTCGCTCATCGGGCCCCGGGGGGCAGTCGGTCAATACCACCGACTCGGCGGTGCGGATCACTCACAAGCCGACCGGCCTGGTGGTCATCTGCCAGGACGAGAAGTCACAACTCCAGAACAAGGTGAAGGCACTACGAGTGCTGCGGGCCCGGCTCTATCAGATCGAGATGGACAAGCAGACATCCGAGCTGGCCGCCGATCGCAAGGCTCAAGTGGGGTCCGGGGAGCGCTCCGAGAAGATCCGCACCTATAACTTTCGTGAGAACCGGGTCACCGATCACCGGATCGGTCTGACGATCAAACGGCTCCCCGAGATCCTCGAAGGTGCCCTGGATCAGTTCGTGGATGCGTTGACCCTTGACGACGAGGCGAGACGGTTGAGCGACGGGTGAAGATTGTTTCTGCCTCGGAGGCGGAGGGCCCCCCCTCCAATCGGCTTCGCCGATTGACTCCCCCCATAGGGGAGAGTTGTCAGAGCCCCCTCGAGGGGGAGTTGTTCTCTCTTGCTAGCCGCTACCCCTCGAACCCGATCGGCACCAGTTTCACCAAGATGTATCTGTCGCCGGGGAGTAGCTCCCTGGCAAGGTCACGTAGATCGTCACGGGTCGCATCAAATGTCTGGTCGATGCGATCGACCACTTGCGATAGGCCCTCATCGGGATGCTCGGCGCTGAATATGATCGCTTGCGACAGCAACTCGTTCGACACCAACTCGAAATCCCGCAGCAGCTGCTGCTGGGCGATCTGTAACTCGTCGGCCGTTGGTCCGGTCGCTCTGAGATCGGCGAAGACGGCCAGGGTCTGCTCGACTACCTCGTCCAGCTCGGCGGGGTCGCCGCTGATCTGGATCTGCAGTTCGACGGATTGTTCGGGCTCTTCCACCAGCCGGGTGAATGCGAAGGGGGAGTACGAGGCCGACAGCTGCTCACGAATCCGTTCGGTGAGACGTTGCTGGATGACGAGCTCGAGCAGGTCGATAGCGATCCGCTTGGCGGCATCGAGCTCGGTGACAGTGCTGAAGAGGAACGTCGCCCCTCCCAGCACGCCGGTGCCCGCTTCGACCACCGTGGTGACGACTCCTCCGGGTGGATCCGACCGGACGTTGGTGAAGGGCTCGGCGTCGCCCGGACCCGGCATCGATCCGAGGTAGCGCCGAGCCAGATCCTCGACGGTGTCCTCGTCGAAGTCGCCGGCAAACACGAAGACGAAATCACCCGGGTCGTCGAATCGATCTCGGAACACGGCAGCAGCCCGGTCGAGGTCGAGCGTCTCGAAGTCGCCGGCGGTGGGGAGAATGCCGAATCGTTTGTCCCCGTCGAACCGAGCCTCGGCGATTGCTCTCGCCACCGCCAGATCGGGCACCTGCTCCGGGTTGGCGGCAAACGGCAGGTTTTCTCCGATCACGATGGCCAAGGCCGTCTCCTCGAACCGCGGCGCGGTCATGTAGAGGTGTACCAGTTGCAGCAGCGTCTCGAGATCGCGGGTCGACGCCTCTCCGAAGAAGCCCTCCTGGACCTCGTCAATAAATGGGGTCACAGAAACGATTAGACCGGACAGGGTTCGATCGAGCGTCACCTGATCGATGTCTCCCACCCCGCTGGTGGTGACTACATCGGAAACCAGCTGAGCCTCGGCCACGTCTCCGATTGGAAGTAGTGACCAACCTCCGGGACTCGAGGCACGAAACACGACCACGTCGTCGCGGATCGTCGTCGGCAGGAACACGACTCTCGCCCCGTTGGCCAGCGTGACTTCTGTGAGCCCGGTGTCCGAGAACTGTCCGCGGGCCTGTATCGGAGTCGGATCCGGTCGATCCATCAGCGTCTCGAGCACTGTGGCGTCGTCGGTCCAGGGCTCGTAGGCCGATGCTGCCACTCGATCGACGATTTCACGCAGGTCCGTCTCGGTCGGAATCACGGCGGCCGACGCCTCCGGGGCGACAATGATCACGAATGGCTCGGTGGTGGCGACGGTGCCCGCAAAGGTTCCCCAGATCTGGTCGGTCGTCATCTCGTCGAGCAGGCGAAGACGAAGTTCATGCCACTCCACGGCCGACGGGACTGGGGTTTGGCCGAGGAAATGCTCGACGTACTCGTCGGCATAGTCGGCGTCCTGCGTCGTCTCCCGTTCGTCGAACGCGAGTTGGATGTCGCCGCGCAGGACGTCGGTCGCTCTTTCGAGCTCGGTGCCGACAAAGCCGTGGGTGCGGGCTCGTTCCACTTCGACCAGCAGTGCCTCGATGGACGCAGCAAGGTTCTCCGGATCGGCGAATGCCGCCAGTCCCGGGGTGCGCTGGGCGCGAACGAGCGGATTCGCCGCAAAGGACGGATCGAAGAACGGAGTGTCACCGCGTAGTGAGTCCTCCTTGAGACGATTCACGATCATCGTCCAGGCCAGGTCGAACGCCATGCCCTCTCGGACCGATCCCACCGTGCCTTCGCCCTCGATGACTGGCAGCGGGTAATTGAGCTCGGCCCAAGCCTGCGGGTATTCGGGATCGGCGATGATGAAGAAGGTCGGCTCGGTCGCCGGTCCGGTGGTGGGGACGGGTAGGGGTGCCGGATTCTCCGTCGGCTCTACCGCGGCGAACCTCTCGAAAATCAATTGTTCGATGACGTCGGCATCGAAGTCACCTACGGCGATGATGGCCATGGTGTCGGTCCGGTACCACCGGTCGACGAAGGCGCGCAGACCCGCAGCAGTGGTCGCGGCGACCTGGTCCGGATCTCCCAGTGGGCTGCGATCGGCGTAGATCGTGTCGGTCAGCAACACCTCGGTGACGCCCTCGAAGTAGCGCCCCCAGAAGTTCTGATCGCGTAGCCTCCACTCTTCGACCAGGACCCCCCGCTCGAGTTCTACTTCATCGGGATCGAGGGCCACCGCCGTGGCCCATTCGAAGAGGACGTCAAAGCCGGCGCTGATCGTGGCGGCATCGTCGGTGGGGAGTTCCAACTCGTAGACGGTTTCCTCGTAGGAGGTGTAGGCGTTGATGTCCGGACCGAATTCGGCGCCGAAGCGTTGCAACAGCAGCACCAGCTCCTTTGCCGGGAAACGGTCGGTGCCGTTGAACATCATGTGCTCGAGGTAGTGCGCCACGCCTCTTTGATCGTCGACTTCCTGGATCGATCCGGCGTGGACTGCCAGACGTAACTGAGCTCTGGCGCCGGGTGAATCGTTCTCCCGGATGTAGTAAGTGAGTCCGTTTTCCAACACCCCGATACGGACGGCGTCATCCATGCCGATCGATTCGGCGTCGTCCGGGAAGCTCGGGACTCCCGGAATCGTGACCAAGGACGTCGCCGAAGTTGTCACGGCCGTCGTCGTTTTCGGGCCGCCCGTTGTCGCGGTGGTCGTGGCTGAATCGTCCGATTTCGAACACGCAGCAGCGACCAGGGCGAATGCAAGCACGATGGCTCCGAGGCGGCGGGCAGTCCTCATGGTCCCGACGAGCCTAGGTATGACCTGTGGCCAAGTTTCAGAGACCGACGATTTCGACGGGTGGGATGTCACCGGCCGGTTCAAATCCGAGCACTTGGCCGAAGAACGACAGTTCCGATTGCAGCGCTGTGATCTGGTTCCGGGCGTCGCGGAATCCGTGGCCCTCGCCCTCGAACATGATGCATGCGACCGGTACCCCGCGGGAGGTGAGTGCGTCGCGCATCATCTCTGTCTGTTGCGGAGGCACGACTTCGTCGTCGAGTCCCTGAAGCAGGATGATCGGCGCACTGAATCCGTCGAGGTGGTTGAGGGCCGAGCGCTCCTGGTAGAGCGCTCGCTCCTCGGGGTAGGGACCGACGAGTCGATCGAGATAACGAGCCTCGAACTTGTGGGTGTGTTCGGCGAGTGCCTCGAGGCTGGCAACGCCGTACCACGATGAGCCGGCGGCGAACTCATCGCGGGTGGCCAGAGCCATCAAGGTCGTGTAACCGCCAGCGCTTCCGCCGGTGATGATCAGCCGTACCGGATCGGCCCGTCCGATCGCAGCAAGATGAGCCGCAGCGAGAGCACAGTCCCTGACATCGACCACTCCCCAATTGCCGCGCAGCCGATTGCGATAGGCCCGCCCGTACCCCGATGAGCCCCCGTAGTCGACGTCGACGATGCCGAAGCCACGGCTGGTCCAGAACAGGTAGGAAGGATTCAACGTGGTGCGGGCTTTCCCGGTGGGGCCGCCATGGATTTCGACGATGAGAGGCGGGGTCTCGCCCTCGGGTCCGCGGAAGTCGGGATTGGTCGGCGGGTAGAACAGGGCGTGGGTGGGACCATCCGGAGTGTCGAAAGTGATCTGCTCAGGAATGCTGACGTACCGATCGTCGATGGTGGTGTCCGCGGCGCGCACCACTTCGTGGGCTCCCGTATCGACATCGATCTCGACCACCGCCGGTGACGTGTCGGGGCCACCGGCGATCAGGTACAGGCTGCGCCCCCGCGAGGCCATGCTCGACCCGAGCGAGCGGAACGGGACGTCGATCTCCCGGGTAATCCCCTCTTCGATTGCGATGAGGTGGTCGCCGTCGGGTGACCCGTGGAGGGCGAGGAGGGTGCCGTCTTCCAGGAAACAGTATCTGCGGGTGGCGAAGACCCAGGCCGGTTGTCCGAATTCCGCAGCCATCGGAACTACGGCCACGTCCTCTGTGGAGGTGTGGCGATAGATGTTCCACCACCCGGTGCGGTCCGAGACGTAGTGGAGGGCGCCGTCGGGCGCCCACTCGGGTTGAGTGATCGACTCATCGACGCCTCCTGCAACCAGGACCGGTGCGCTCGGATTGCCGTCGCCATCGATGTGAGCCATGCACAAATCGGTTCCGTCCCACGGCATGTTGGGGTGGTCCCACTCCAGCCATGCAATGGCTGTCCGCGCCGGATTGATTCGCGGCGAGGAGTAGAAGTCCCTACCGGAGGCGACGATGACCGGTTTGGTGTTCCCGATGAGGTCGATGCGGACTACTTGATTTGCGGGTTCGCCGTCGCCGTGGATTTCGTGGACACCGACTGCCCAATCGTCGGCGACATCGAGATCGGCATATCGGAGACCTGAGGGGATTGTCGGTTCGGGAACAATCGCGACCGGCTCACCCTCGGGATCGATCCGGTACAGACGCTGATCATCGAATCTGCTGGCGAACACCGTGCCGTCGGTGACGACATACGCGCCGCCACCGTACTCGTGGACTCGGGTTCTGGCATTGAAGTCGTCGGGGCCGATGTCGTCGATATCTCCGGCGGGAGAGTGGCGGACGATGACGCTTCGCCCAGATTCCGATGGGCGGCTCTCGACCCAGTAGACGTCGCCGCCATCGACACGAAGCACATCGCCAAACTTCAGACCAGCCTTGGTCACTGCTTGGGCGGTGATCGGTGACTCCCAGGACCCGAATGGTGCAGTCGTCGTCATGACGATGACGCTAGTGGGCATCGCCCGATCAGAACCCGGGCGGCGAACATTGAGGGCGCGCCGACGGGCGCGGACTCGGTGGCCTGGGGTTGGGGCCCCGGGTCACACCGCGATGAGCCGTATGGCGAAGAGCCATAGACAAGGAGGGCGCGTCGATAGGTTTGCCGCGTGGGATTCATCACACGCTTACCCTCGCGTCATGTCTATCCCAGAGCATGAGCGCTGGCGTCTGATGATGGCGGTTACGGGGCGAGATCGTGCCTCACTGACGCTTCTGGCGCCCTCGTCGGGCGAGGCAGAACAGATCGAAGGGCTGGTCGAGCGTCGAATCGCCGGCGAGCCGCTGCAGTACCTGGAAGGGTCGGTGCAATTCGGACCGCTCGATCTCTTGGTCGACGGGCGGGCTCTGATTCCGCGCCCCGAGACCGAGCGATTGTGGGAGGAGGCGGTGGCGTCGATGCGCGAGGCCGGACCGGGAACTGTGATCGTCGATCTCGGGACGGGTTCCGGGGCTCTGGCTCTCGCCCTCAAGCACTCTTTCCCGGAGGCCCAGGTGTATGGCACCGACGTGAGTGAGGCCGCGTTGACCCTCGCCAAGCAGAACGCCGCTCGTACCGGCCTCGAGGTGACTTTTCTCCACGGGGACCTGTTCGAACCGCTCCCGAAGCGACTCATGGGGCGGGTCGATCTCATCGTTTCGAACCCGCCCTACGTGGCTGAAGAGGAGTTCGCCGGGCTTTCGGGTGACATACGGGAGCATGAGCCGCGGGTGGCGCTGGTGTCGGGCCCGAGTGGCACCGAGATCATCGACCGCATTGCTGATGAAGGGTTCTGGTGGGTCGGAATCGGAGGGTGGCTCATCTGCGAGATCGGTGAG
>JAZGIX010000286.1:0-2282 GCA_036482315.1 Acidimicrobiia bacterium
GTCAAAGCCAGCTGATCGGGATCGCGCGTCATACAACGAACATCGAATCCACTGTCGACCAGCCGGGGTACGAGTCGTCCACCTATGTACCCGGTCGCCCCGGTCACGAGTACCTTCATCAGATGGCCAAGGTACCCCCGGCCGGGGCAGCGATTTGACCGAGAATCAGGGCCGAAAGACCCTCAATTGGCCATTTTCGTGATATCGGCGACTGTGGCACCGGTGAAATCGACCAGATCTGCTGCTTGGAGGTGGATCGACATCCCGTGAGCACCGCCACCCAAAGAGATTTCTCCGGTCGCAGAGGCGTCGCAGATGACCGGTAGTTGCTGCACGGCACCGAACGGAGTGATGGCACCGCGGGGATAGCCGGTGACCCGCAACGCCTCGTCGGTGGTGGCAAGCGCCATCCTCGACCTGCCGACAATTGCGCGCAGTTTCGGCCAATCGATGACCCTGTCTCCGGGCACGATCACCATCACGAATTCGTCACCGGTGCGCACGACGAGTGACTTCATGACCTTCTCCACCGGGACCCCGCGCTTGCGAGCAGCCTCCTCGATATCGGCGACTTTCCCGTACTCGACGACCTGGTGGTCGATGCCGGCCGCCGCCACAGCCTCGGTCGCGGGAGTCTGGCGCTCCACTACCCGTCGAGCAGGAGGTCGGAGTACTGGCTCCGAACCACCTTCTTGTCGAATTTGCCGGTGCCGGTCTTCGGCAGATCGTCTGCGAACTCGATGACGTCGGGCAGCCACCACGAGACGACCCGGTGCCCGAGGTGTTCCAGAAGTTCCTCCGCAGTCACCTCCATGCCGGGACGCTTTACGACGACGGCCAGAGGCCTCTCCTGCCACTTCACATGCTTTACACCGATCACGGCCGCCTCGGCGACGGCCGGATGGGCCATCAGTTCCCGCTCCAGGTCCAGCGACGAGATCCACTCACCACCCGACTTGATGACGTCCTTGGAACGATCCGTGATCACGATGTAGCCCTCCGGCGTGATCTTGCAGACGTCACCGGTTTTGAGCCATCCGTCGCTGAACGATTCCGGCGTCCTCGGATCGTTGTAGTACTCGGCGGCGATCCAGGGGCCGCGGATGAGGAGCTCGCCGAAAGCCTCACCGTCCCACGGCAGCGCCTCGCCGTCCTCGTCCACGATCTTGACCTGAAGACCGGCCACCGGAATCCCGGCGGTTTCGAGCCGATCGAGGCGCTCATCGAGCGGGAGCGCCTCATGCTCGGGCTTGAGCAACGCCGCGGCCGCGACGGGATTCGTCTCGGTCATCCCCCAGCCCTGCAAGACGAGGATGTCGCGCTCGGTGGTGAACCACTCGATAAGCGAACGGGGAACTGCCGAACCACCGCACAGGAAGGTGTGGATCGAAGAAATGTCGGCCTCGGGGTGATCCATCAAGTACTGCTGAATTCCCATCCATACGGTGGGAACGCCGACCGAGTACGTGACTCGTTCCCGTTGGAACAATCCGACGAGTCCTTCGGGCGACATGTCGGGACCCGGGTAGACGATCGTGGCACCGGCGGTCGTGGCCATGAACGGATACCCCCACGCCGAGGCGTGAAACATGGGCACGACCGGCAGTACGACATCGGCGGTGTCGATGGGACGCCCCGCCAGGTTGCTAATCGTGTGAAGGTAGGTCGATCTCTGCGTGTAGGCGACGCCCTTTGGATTGCCGGTGGTCCCAGAGGTGTAACACAGCATCATCGGTGACCGCTCGTCCAGCAACGGCCACTCTCCCCACGGTTCGACGTCGGCGATGAGGTCCTCGTAGGCCATCGTGTTGGGCAGCGTCGTCTCGGGAACCGAGTCGCCCATGATCACGTAGGCCTCGACACTTCTTACTCGCGGAGCGAACCGCTCGACGAGTGGCACCAGGTCTGGATCGACGAAGACGACCTTGTCCTCGGCATGGTTGACGATGAAGTCGAGCTGGTCGGGGAACAATCTGATGTTGAGCGTGTGACACACCCGCCCGGTGTTGGCGGTCGCCCAGTAGATCTCGTGGTGGCGGCGATTGTTCCATGCAAAGGTGCCGACCGCCTGCCCCTCTTCGATGCCGAGCCGATCCCGAAGGGCAGTCGCGAGCCGGCGGATGCGATCGTCGGTCTCACCGTATGTGGTGCGGACGATGGTGCGATCGTGTTCGACAGAAACGATCTCCCGATCCGGGTAGAGAAACACGGACCGGTCATAGAGCGTGGACAGCAGCAGCGGAAAGTCGTCCATCATGTGCGGCACGGGAGCGACCCTACCG
>JAZGIX010000287.1:0-4460 GCA_036482315.1 Acidimicrobiia bacterium
CGGGAAGGCCATGACGGCCATGAGGAACATGGGTGCCCACAGGCGGTTACCCATCTTCTGCGGGGCGTTGTACCCCAACCCGTGATCGCTGACCTCGACGTCGAATCCGTCTGCTGTACGAGTAGTCATTGCGTTACCTCCTCTCTACTTTCCGGTCGCAACGATTTCGCGGATACGACTGAACTGGAAGCTCAGAGCGTTTCCGATCGTCACGAGTGCTAGGACGATGCCGGCAAGCAGCAGCCCGAGGCTGAACTCACGTACCGGTCCGAGCCATGCCGCCCAGGCGGCGAACGACTGCGGACTCGTCACGGCTGCGGCGACGATGTACAGAACGAACTGCAACATCCCCACCATCAGGCCCAGCGCCATGAAGGCGACGAAGAGCTTGGCGGTGACGGGCATCTTGAGTGTGCGTACCGGCAGCCCCAGGGACTTCTGCACGTCGCCTCCGCCTTCGCGAAGAGCGGCCAGAATCGATCCGAGCAGGAACGAGATCCCGGCGAGCAAGAATGCCTCTCCGAGGAACTGGATTCCCGCCGTCCAGGCCTGAGCGGCCTGCTGGGTCCCATCCTCCACCTTCCCGCTCCAGATGAACGAGACAATGGTGCCGACGACCACGAGCATGTAGCCCATGGCAACCATCGGGAACCACATCTTGCGTGCCATCTTATGGACGGGGAGAGGTTCGGGGATGTCTGCGGTCTCGGTGGCGGCACCGTGGTCGGTGTCGATATCACCTCGAGGCGATCCGGCATCGCCATAGCCCTTGAGGCCCGGCAGTGACGCCTTCACGGACGACACCCTGCTCCACAGTCGGACCAGGATTCCGATCAGGATCACCGAGATGGCGAGCTTGATCGTTCCGAACGCGAATGTCGTCAACCCGAATGACCAGGCCAGCGTTTCGACCGCGGTCACGGGGTTGTCGTTGTTGGCGGCGGCGATGTTGGCGATCAACGTCACCATCGCCACCATGAGACCGAGGGCGGCCAATACCAGGCCGACCTTCAGGTACTTCGAATTTGTACGGGGATCATCGCCCGTCTTGGGACGGGTCAATGTATCAAACCGTGCAGTCATGGCAGTTTCCACCTCCTGGTGTAGCCATTTCGAAGCATCCAACCCAGAATGTCGGGAAGGTGACCACTAAATGTCGGCTACCCGACTAAGAACACCGGACAACTGAGTCCTCCGCTCACTGGGGCGCACGCCGAGTCGCCCGTTTTGACATGCCGGGAGGCGATCGGTGACCCGGTAACGTCATCTCATGGCAGTCGACGAGTACCGCGAGGCCAACCGGGCCAACTGGAGCGAGCGGGTTGCCGGCCACTGGGAGCCCGATGGGTATGACGCTCCAGGTTTCATCGCCAACCCGGAGCGAATCAGCAGCGTCGTCGAGTTCGACCGGCAGTACCTGAGCGGAGTCGATGGGCGTTCACTGTTGCATCTGCAATGCCACTTCGGAATGGACACGTTGTCGTGGGCTCGGCTCGGAGCGGATGTGACCGGCATCGACTTCTCGGCCGATGCGATCGGCGCGGCCATTCTTCTCAGCGAGGAGAGCGGAACCCCGGGCCGATTCGTCGAGACGGAGCTGTACGACACCCCGCAGGCGCTTGCCGGCGAGCAGTTCGATGTCGTATACACCAGCGTCGGCGCCCTCAACTGGCTCCCCGACATCGCCGGCTGGGGCGAGGTCGTGGCCAAGATGCTGAAACCCGGAGGCACCTTCTACATCAGAGAGGCTCACCCGGTCCTGTGGTCGCTCCGCTTCCCGAACGAGGATCCCAACGACGAGACGCTGATCATCGAGTACCCGTACTTCGAGGTGCCGGAGCCACTCGGGTGGGACACAGATGTGTCGTATCTGGGCTCCGCCTCCATCGAGCACACCCGCACCTACGAATGGAACCACGGGATTGCCGAGATCATGGCTGCCCTCACCTCCCAGGGTCTGCTGATCGACCTGTACGAGGAGCATCGCTTCCTCGACTGGCAGGGCCAGCATCAAATGGTCGAGGACGACGACGGTCGATGGCAGCTCCCGGAACATCAGCGAGATCTGGTCCCACTGGCGTATTCGCTGAGAGCGAGAAAGCCGGACTGAAGCAGCAGATTGCAGATCTAGGCGGCGTCTCGTTGGAGCGTTGTGCCGCGTCTTGACGAGTCGTGAGCCACATGCGGTCGAGATGGCAGATTTCAGATCCAGAACCGAACTTCGGTGTCTGCCATCTGCCATCTAGCGAAGCAAGAACGACTGCAACGGATCGCCGTCCTCGATTGTGAATTCGCTCTTCCCGGTGTAATACGATTCACCGCCGACCTCGACGATCCAGGCGTCGCGATCGCCGGACTGAGTCGTGGCGACTGCCTTGCCGGTGAACCTGGAGCCCGTGACGCTCTCGAAGATGCGCTCCGTGTTCATGTCGATCAGGCCCCTGGCTCGCTGAATGGCGATGCGGCCGGTCACACCTGATCCGGTTGGGGAGCGATCCACCTCGCGATCTGCGAAGACACAGATGTTGGCGGTCGGGTCGGGGGTCCAGGCATCGGCCCCGTCGGTGAGGATGGTTCCGTAGAGAAAGGCCAGATCGTCGTCGTCGGGGTGGTCGAGGGGAATCGCTGCCTTGGCAGCTTCCGTGACGGCCCATGCGGCGTCCACCAGGTCGCGGGTGGGAGAGGATCGAACGTCGAGCCCGAATCGGGCGGCGTCGGCAAAGGCGTAGAAGGCACCCCCATAGGCGACGTCGATCGGCACGGTGCCGTGGCCTGCGACGTCTACCGCGGCGTCGAGTTCGGTCACAAATGCCGGAACGCTCCGGAAGGTGACCCGGCCGGTTCGGCCTCCCGAGACTTCGACTTCGAGTCGCAAGAGCCCAGCAGGCACCTGGAGGGCAACCTCGGTGATGGGTTCCGTCGGCGACACGATGCCGGTGTCCACCGCCCAGCGGCCCAGGGCGATCGTGGCGTGGCCGCACATCGTCGAGTAGCCCTCGTTGTGGGCGAACAGGACGGCGAGGTCGGCCTCGGGGTGATCGGGAGCCACGGGAAGCACGCCGTACATGTCGGCGTGGCCGCGCGGTTCGTGCATCAGCATGCGGCGGAGGTCGTCGTGATGCTCGGCGGCGTAACGACGCTTGTCGAGGATGGTGTCGCCTTCGATGGCCGGGTAGCCGTCGGTGACTATGCGGACCGGTTCGCCACCGGTGTGCATCTCGACGGTGCGCAGAGTTACTGACACGGGGTGCGAGTCTACGGATCGGTTCCTCGGGTAGCCTCGAAGGGTGCCTGAGATCACAGTCGTCGGCAGTCTCAACCTGGATACGACTGTGCGCGTGCCCCGTCTCCCCGTACCCGGCGAGACGGTGCTCGGCACCGGGCATTTCGACGACTCCGGCGGCAAGGGCGCCAACCAGGCGGTGGCGGCCTCGAGGCTGGGTCGCTCGGTGGCGATGGTCGGACAGGTCGGAGATGACGATGCCGGTCGCAGGTTGGTTTCGTCGTTGACGGTCGCTGGTGTGGACGTGGCCGCGGTGACGATCAGCGGGACCACCCCAAGCGGCGTGGCTGTGATCACCGTCGATTTGGCCGGCGAGAACATGATCGTCGTCGACCCCGGGGCCAACGGGACCTTCTCTCCGTCCGATCTGGATCCCTTCCTCCCGGTAGTTCGAGAGGCAACGGTCGTGTTGGCTCAGTTGGAGATCCCGATCGAGACCGTGGCGACGGCGCTGGCGGCAGCCACCGGAACGGTGATCCTCAACCCGGCTCCGGCGGCTCCTCTCGATCCGGAGGTGCTCGGGAACGTTGACGTCCTGGTGCCCAACGCCACCGAACTGGGTCTACTGGCAGGATCGCCTCCACCGGTAACGCTCGCTGAAACGATATCGATGGCGCAGCGTCTCGACGGCATGCTTGGGACTGTGGTTGTGACCCTCGGTGCCGTGGGGGCCGTCGTGGTCGGGGACGGATACACGGAGCATGTACCGGCACCCGAGGTCGTCGCGGTCGATCCAACCGCAGCCGGAGACGCCTTCTGTGGCGGACTGGCAGTCGCTCTCGTCGCCGGTGAGAATCTTGTGGACGCGGTGCGATGGGCGGTGCGCTGCGGAGCAGTGGCGGCGACCAGGTGGGGCGCGCAAGCGTCGTTGCCGACTACCGAAGAAGTGGAATCGTTGGAAGGAACCGAGTGACTGCTCGCAAGATCATCATCGACACCGATCCAGGACAGGACGATGCAGTCGCCATTCTGTTGGCGCTTGCCTCACCGCAGGAACTGGAAGTTGTGGCCATCACCACGGTGGCCGGCAACGTCCCGCTGGCCCTCACTACCCGCAACGCTCTCATGATGTGCGAACTGGCCGGTCGAACCGATGTCCCGGTCCACGCCGGAGCTATTCGTCCGATGGTGCGTGATCTGGTTACCGCCGAGTACGTGCACGGCAGAAGCGGGATCG
>JAZGIX010000288.1:0-2861 GCA_036482315.1 Acidimicrobiia bacterium
CAACAGTCGATCTCGACCTCGGGAAGTACCAGCTCGGCTGGTCCGACGAAGAGGACTACGTCTTCAAACCTCGCAAGGGCCTCAACGAGGAGCTGCTGCGCGAGATCTCGGCGATGAAGGGCGAACCGGAGTGGATGCTCGAATTCCGTCTCAAGGCCTACCGGCGCTTTCTTCGTAAGCCGGTACCGACCTGGGGTGGTGGCGGGATGCTGGATGAGATCGACTTCGACGACATCTACTACTACATCAAGCCCACCGAGGGCCTGGTCAATGATTGGGACATGGTCCCGGACTCGATCAAAGAGACCTACGAGAAACTCGGCATCCCCGAGGCCGAGCGCAAGTACCTGGCGGGCGTGACCGCGCAGTATGAGTCAGAGGTCGTCTATCACCGCAACCGCGAGGACCTGGAGGAGATGGGGGTCCTCTTCTGCGACATGGATACCGCAGTGCGGGATTATCCCGAGATCGTTCGGGAGTACTTCGGGACGATCATCCCGCCGAACGACAACAAGTTCGCCGCGCTCAATTCGGCGGTGTGGTCGGGTGGTTCGTTCATCTACGTTCCGCCGGGGGTTCATGTCGAGCAGCCGCTCCAGGCCTATTTCCGGATCAACGCAGAGAACATGGGTCAGTTCGAGCGCACGCTGATCATCGTCGACGAGGGTGCGTACGTGCACTACGTCGAGGGGTGTTCGGCGCCGACATACTCCAGCGATTCGCTCCACTGTGCGGTGGTCGAGATCGTCGTAAAGGAAGGCGGGCGCTGCCGTTACACCACCATCCAGAACTGGTCGAACAATGTCTACAACCTCGTCACCAAGCGAGCCGCCGCCTATCGCAACGCCACCATGGAGTGGGTGGACGGAAATCTCGGGTCCAAACTGACGATGAAGTACCCGGCCGTCTGGCTAATGGAGGAAGGCGCCCACGGAGAGGTGCTGTCAATCGCCTTTGCCGGAGAGGGTCAGCACCTAGATGCCGGGGCCAAGATCGTACACGCCGCCCCGAACACGACCTCGCTGGTCACTTCGAAGTCGATCTCGATGGACGGTGGGCGCGCCGGGTATCGTGGATTGGTGCGGGTCGAAGACGGCGCCGAGGGCGTCAAGTCGTTCGTTCGCTGTGATGCACTCATCCTCGACGAGGACAGCCGGTCCGACACCTATCCCTATATGGAGATCGAGGAGGCCGACGCTCAGATCGGGCATGAGGCGACGATTTCGAAGGTCGGCGATGACCAACTGTTCTACCTGCGGAGTCGGGGACTTTCGGAGGAGGAGGCCACGGCCATGATTGTGGCCGGCTTCATCGAGCCGATCGTCAAAGAACTCCCCATGGAGTATGCCGTCGAACTCAACCGGCTGATCGAATTGCAGATGGAGGGGAGCGTCGGCTAGCGCCGACGCAGTCTCCAGTACCGAACCTGATCGCGGCGACCCTGTCGGACGTCTTCGATCTTCTCGAGTTGGAGTCTCAGTCGAGTCCCCAGTCTCCAGCCAGACACACGATTCTCTACTGGCTACTGGCTACTGGCTACTGGTTACTGGTTACTAGACCTTGAAGTCCCGGCCGGCGATTGACTCTCCGTCGATCCACTCGCGATCGCCTTCGAGATCCATGAACGCTTCGATGTGGCCGAGGACGTCGAACCCGGTGTCGCGGAAGAATCGGAGTGCGGCGGTATTGCGTCCCACCGGCCTCACCGACAGCAGCGTGACTCCTATGGCTGCCGCTTCCTGAATCACCTGCTGCACCAGCGCTCGACCGATGCCGCGGCCGCGCTCATCTTCGGCCACGACTACCGGCTCGACCTCCGCCGCCGTCCCATCGACGATGAGTCCGGTCAGTCCCACGACCCTGCTCTCGCGTTCCGCCACCCAGATCATCTCCGGACCGACCGCGATCAGGTGCTCGTCGAACCGAGCCCCCGGGTCATCGCCGCCGATCGTGTCGACTCCGTAGATGTGGCGATGGTGGACCGTCAGCTCCACCCACAGGTCGCGGCATGCCTGTAGATCGCCCGGGTCGTATGGCCGGATCGTGGTCACGTTGCGACGCTACAACGCCGGCGACCCTTCGGCCCAGTGAGAGCCGGGTCGGTAGCCTCGCACCATGATCAGTGAACTGCTCTCGCGCGGATTTCGTCGCAATCAACAGATCGTCCATATGCAGGCCGAGGGCCTGTCCCACGAGCAATCGCTCACCCAAACCGAACACAACGTCAACTGCTTCAACTGGGTGCTGGGTCATGTCGTGAGCAGTCGCTCGCAGCTGTTGGTCAGCCTGTTCGGTGCAGAGCCAGTCATGAGCGATGAGCAGGCCGCCCGTTACCTGCGGGAATCCGATCCGATCACCGAAGACGGTCCGGGGGTGATCGCGTTTGCGGACCTATTGGGCTTCTTGGACACCTCGGAGGAAGCGCTCGAAGCAGCATTGGCCGGCGCCGACGATGAGTTCATGGCCGAGGAGACGCCGGTGGATGATGGACGCATGGCGTCTCGGGCCGCCCAGGTGATGTTCACCTACTTCCACGACACCTATCACATAGGTCAGACCGACCTGCTGCGCCAGATGGCGGGATTCAGCGACAAGGTGATTTAGTCGACGGCCGGCGCGTAGCCGTCGTCTCGGAGACGGAGGGCCCCCCTCCAATCGGCCTGCGTATCTAGCTCCGGCCCTTCGGGTCCACTCGGCCCCGAAGTGCCTCCGCATGTCCGAGCCGCCTCCGGCGGCGCTGTCTCGTACCGATTGACTCCCCCTCAAGGGGGGAGTGGTGCTCTCTCGCTAATTGCTAATTGAGCTTCTACTGCTCGAGCATCCTGGCCAGTGCTCGCCTGAATTGGTCTGCCAGGTCTGGT
>JAZGIX010000289.1:0-4005 GCA_036482315.1 Acidimicrobiia bacterium
GCGCCGATTGACTCCCCCCTATGGGGAGAGTTGTCAGAAACGGACCACTCAGCCCTGGAGGGGGAGTCGACCGACGAAGTCGGTCGGAGAGGGGGAACTCTTATCTTCAATACCCCCACCGGTCATCGCATCCTGATACACCAATCACAAGGTCCTGATCCCGGAACACAGTCCACCCCCAAGAGGGGGGAGTGATCAAGAGGTGGCGACTATTCCGAGCTGTTGTGCCCGCAGCTTGAGGTCGGCGGGCTTGGTGGCGTGACGGATCGCCTCTTCGAAGGTCACCACTCCGGTTCCTGCCAGTCGGAGCAGAGACTGGTCGAAGGTCTCCATTCCGTAGTAGGCGCCTTCGGCGATCACTTCGACCAACTCGGCGGTCAAATCTGGATCGGCGATGCGCTCTGCGATTCGCTCGGTGTTTACGAGTACTTCGACGGCGGGGACTCGCCCGCTCCCGGTGGCTCGCGGCAACAAACGCTGACTGATGATTCCCTGCAAGACCCCGGCGAGCATGCGGCGCACCTGGCCCTGTCGTGAGCCGGAGAAGAATTCCAAGATTCGGTTGATGGTCTCGGCGGCATCGAGGGTGTGCAATGTCGACAGCACCAAATGGCCGGTCTCGGCCGCCTTGAGCGCGGCGTCGATCGTCTCGGCGTCGCGCATCTCGCCGACCAGTATCACATCGGGATCCTGGCGCAACACTCTGCGCATCGCCTCACCGAAGCCGGCGGTGTCGAGTCCAACCTCGCGCTGACTTACCAGTGACATCTTGTCTTCGTGCACGACCTCCACCGGATCCTCGATCGTGATGATGTTCACCCGGCGGGTTTGATTGATCATGTCGATCAACGCCGCGAGGGTCGTCGACTTTCCGGAGCCGGTAGGACCGGTGACGAGGAGCAGCCCACGCAACTCTGCCGCGAGCCGACCGACCACCGGCGGCAAGCCGAGTGCCTCGAGATCGGCGTCCGGCTGGCGGAGGGCTCTGACGGCGATGCTGATCCGACCCCGCTGCTGGAATGCGTTGACCCGGAATCGCTCGCCGGATTCGAGGCCGTAGGCGAAGTCTGCCTCGTGATGCTCCTTGAACTCCACCCTGAGTCGGTCCGGAACCAGCCCGTCCAGATATCGCTCGACCGAGACGTCATCCAGCGGTGGCATTTCTAG
This sequence comes from Acidimicrobiia bacterium, assembly GCA_036482315.1. Taxonomy (GTDB): domain Bacteria; phylum Actinomycetota; class Acidimicrobiia; order Spongiisociales; family UBA11373; genus JACZWZ01. The sequence continues at coordinate 1,168 of JAZGIX010000289.1, forward strand.
AGGCTCGAGGAGGCCGTCGATGCGCACCGTCGGCGGCACACCCGGCTTCAGATGAAGGTCTGATGCGTCCTTGGCGACGACCTCGGCGAGGAGCTCATCGATGGTGGGGAGATTCGAAGTCACAGGATCCCTTTTCGATTCCTCGACCTATCGGCACAGATGTCAGCCTGCTTGAACCCCGGCCCAATGCTGCGACGCCTGAACGGCAGCCATTTCGATCATCCGAACCGACCCCGACGGCGCGGTGTGAACCGAGGGGGTGAATTCCTCTCCGGCACAACCCCGCATGGTGGCGCTCACCGACGCCGTGATCGCGGCGGTGTCATACCCGCCTTCGAGGAACAGAATCGACCGACCTGAATGATCAGAAACGAGTCGCTGAGCCATCCAGCCGTAATCATCCGCCTCAAACCTCAATTCGGCCAGGGGATCCGCAGAGTGGCCGTCGTAGCCGGCACTCACCAGAAGCCAATCGGGGGAGAATTCGCCGAGCACGGGTTCGACCACAGCTTCTACGGCGAGGTGGACGGCATCGCCACCGCTGCCGGCCGGTAAAGGGACGTTCACGGTGTATCCCAGACCGGCGCCCGTACCCGACTCATCGAGCCAGCCGCTCCCGGGGTAGAAGGGAAACTGATGAAGTGAGATGTACAGCACATCGGTGGAGTAGAAGGTGTCCTGGGTCCCGTTGCCATGGTGGACATCCCAGTCGAGGATGGCGACCGATTCCCCGCTCGCGGTCAAGGCGGCAGCGGCAATGGCAATGTTGTTGAAGAGGCAGAACCCCATGGCCCGTGAATGGAGCGCATGGTGTCCGGGGGGTCGAACGGCCAGAAAAGCGACGTCGGCTTCTCCGGAACGCAGCGCATCGATCGCGGCAAGTCCGGCGCCGGCCGCACGCAGAGCAGCTTCCCACGAGCCGGCCACCACTCCTGTGTCTGGGTCGAGCGAGCGGCCGCCTGATGCGCAGGCCTGCTCGATCGAATTGATGTAGACCGGGTCGTGAACCGGATAGATCTCTTCGACATCGATGACCGGAGCGTCTCGTTCCTCGACATCGAGGCCCGACTCGCGAACTCCGGCGATCGCGGCCGGAATCCTCTCCGCTCTCTCCGGGTGGCCGGGCCCGTTCGAGTGCAGCAGACACGACTCGTGTGAGTAGAGGAGTGCGCGCGTTGGCATCTAGTCGCTAGTCATTAGTCGTTAGTCCTTGGAAAGGCTTAGACCTCATTGTGGTCGAAGGCGAAACCGTTGTCCGTAGTCCGTGATCCGTATTAGGTACGACGCGGGTCGGCACAGCTCACGCTTCGAGTGTCGTCAGTTGAACGGATTACGGATCACGGAACACCTCTTCTTCTGGCTGGGGACTGGAGACTGGATGGACGATTTCGACGTCTCACCACACCTATACCATCGTCGGCCATGACCAAGGTGCGCATGGAAGGATCGTGGCCGGGGCATGTCGTGCTTCGCCGCGGCTGGGCCCGTGCCGAATCGCGTCCCTGGAACGATGCGGTCCCCATGGCCCACCTTCGTTTGGTACGAGGCGGGGGATCTTCCTTCATCGACGATTGCGTCGAAACCCTCCTTTCCCTCGGTATCACCGCGGTGCTGTCGCCACCTCTTCCCCGCTCGGCCCGGACGGCATGGGAAGCTGCCGGATTCGATCTCTATGCCGACCTCACCCTGATGCGGCGCACCTTGGATCGAATTCCGCCCCCCAGCCATCTCGTCCTATCTGGCGGCTCCGATGACATCACCGAGGCCCTCCGGATCGATGCGGCCGCCTTCGAGGACTTTTGGCGGTTCGACGATCGCGCTCTCCAAGAGGCAATGGGGGCCACAGCCTCATCTGTGCTCCATGTCGTTCGGAGCATCGACGGCGGCCTGGCAGGATTTGCGGTGACGGGTGCCGGTCAAGCAATCGCCTACCTGCAACGGCTGGCCGTCGATCCCCGCTGGCAGGCCCAGGGCATCGGGCGATCGCTCGTCCGCACGTCCGCTCGCTGGGCCAAGAAAGCTGGTACCGGCGCACTAATGCTCAATACCCAGACCGACAACACGTCCGCCATTGGGCTGTACGAATCCGAGGGATTCCACGTGCTCGAAGAGCCTCTCGCCGTGCTCAGTCGGGCAGCCTGAGGCGAGAAGTCGCGCGCACCTACCCGCCCCGCCTCTGTCGGTAGGCTCCGAGTGGGAGGCCAACCATGATCCGAATCGTGACCGACTCGTCGTGTGATCTGCCCGATGAGATCCTCGAACGGCATCGAATCACCGTCGTGCCCCTCACGATCCGCTTTGGTGAAGAGAGTTTCGTGGACCGAGAAGAGTTGTCGGTCGACGACTTTTGGGTCCGGCTAAGCGCCGCCACTGCCCTCCCCGAAACGGCGGCTCCCTCCGTGGGGCGCTTCCAGGACGCGTTCCGCGATTTGTCCGACGCCGGAGCCGACGGAATAGTGGCCGTGATGATCTCGGCCGGCATCAGCGCAACCCATCAGTCCGCGACGCTGGCCTCCGATAGGTTGCGGTCCGGAATCCCGGTCCGGGTCATCGACAGTGGCCTGGTCTCGGCTGCGCTGGGCTTGGGGGTTCTGGCCGCGGCCAGAGAAGCCGAGGCAGGGGGAACCATCGACGATGTGGAGACGACGGCGAGAGACGCGGTGGCGTCATCGAACCTGTTCGCAGCCCTCGACACGCTCGAGTACCTCAAAAAGGGGGGGCGGATCGGAGGTACTGCCGCCTTCTTCGGCAACCTGCTCGCCGTGAAGCCCCTCATAACCTTCGCGGAAGGTGTCGTGAGTGCCGGCGGCCGGGTGAGAACCCGCCGCAAGGCCATCA
>JAZGIX010000290.1:0-3464 GCA_036482315.1 Acidimicrobiia bacterium
CGCTTCTGCCGGGGTGGTGTCGATCGTCGTGATGTCCGCCCGGGCATGCTCGGTGAAGACGAGAGCACCGTGCAGCAACCCGTCCCGTCGCAGGTCGTCGACGTAGCCGCGATCACCCAGAGCCAGATCGGCGGCCAGGTATTTGGCGCCGCGCTTGCCTACTCCCGACGCCAATGCCGGTTCGAACGATGCTCCGCGTGCCAGGTCGGTGACCGCATCGATGATCTTGGTGTATCCGGTGCACCGGCACAGGTGGGCACCGAGTCGGGCTTCGATCGTGGCCCGGTCGAGCGACGCTCCTTTTTGATCGATCAGCGCCTTGGCTCGAACCAGAATGCCCGGGATGCAGAATCCGCACTGAAGTGCGCCGTGGGCTGCAAAGCCGTTGGCGTAGCGTTCCCGTTCGGCCTGCTCGAACCCCTCCAATGTGGTCACATCGTTGTCGGCCACTTTGTCGAGAGCGGTGGAGCAACTCACCCGGGCCTTGCCGTCGACCAGGACCGTGCAGGCGCCGCACTGACCGGAAGGCGAGCAGCCGTCCTTGGGAGAGGTGACATTCAACTCTTCACGCAAGGCGGCGAGGAGGTGGGGGTGATCGGCGCTCACCGAGACCTGTTCGCCGTTTAGTCGGAACGAGATCGACTGCGGCGGTGCGGTGGTCATGTGGTGAACCCCCTACTCCGGCTGCCGGCAGTTGCAGCCCCGAGCATCCTTGGACTGCGGCCGCTACCTGTCAAGCAGGGTGCTCCGAGTTGGGGTGCCGGGAATCGCAGATTGATGCGGTCAAACTACCCGATCACGGTTGGTCAGGTTGACAGACCAAGACTGATCGGCAAGTCTTTCCGCTACTTGCCGTTTGCATTCGTGGGCTCCGTCAGAGGGGATCGAGTCGCGTGACTCGAATGCAGCCATTGTCCCGCCTCGCCCGTTTCCGCCCCCGCCTCGGGGGTTATCTAGTTCCGGTCGTCGCAGTTGCCGCCGCCCTGCTCATCGGAGCGATCATCTTGTTGCGGCTCGGCGCCAATCCCTTCGAGGCGTTTGGAGCAATGTTGGACGGCGCCTTCGGCAGCTCGGATGCGTTGATCAGCACCGCTCTCAAGGCGACCCCACTGCTGTTCGTGGGTGTCGGGATAACCATCGCCTTCCGGGCCAATGTGATCAACATCGGGGGTGAGGGCCAGATGGTGGCCGGCGGCCTCCTGGCGGCGACGACTGCCCTGGTTCTCCCGGATTTGCCGGCGGTCGTCATGCTTCCTTCGGTGCTGCTGGCCGGCATCATCGGCGGGGCCATCTGGGGAGCTATTCCCGGAGCACTAAAGGCTTACTACGGCGTCAACGAGATCCTGAGCACGATCATGCTCAACGTGGTGGCCGTTCAGCTGATGAACTTTCTGCTGCGAGGCGCACTCATCGACCCGGCCGAAATCGAGCGCGGCACCCGAATCCCCCAGACGGCCCGGCTCGCCGAATCCGCCGACCTGCCCCTCATCTTCGGCAGCGACCGCCTCCACATCGGACCGCTCATCGCGGTGCTGGCCGCGGTGGCGGCATATGTGCTCATGTGGAGGACACCTATCGGGTTCCGCATCCGCGCCGTCGGTCTCAGCAGGGACGCCTCCCGCTATGCCGGCATCCGGGTCAAGCGAACGATCGTCCTGGCGATGACGCTCAGCGGCGCCATGGCGGGACTTGCCGGAGCAGTGTTGGTGTTCGGGAGTGAGAGCCATCGGATGGTGACGGATGGCTCGACGGCGGGCTTTACCGGCAGTGCCGGGTTCAACGGCATCGTCGCAGCACTGTTCGGTGGGCTGCATGCCCTGTGGACGATCCCGGCTGCGTTCCTGTTCGGCGGACTCCTGGTGGGTGGCAACGCCATGCAGCGGGCGGTACAGGTGCCGTCGGCGCTGATCCTCGCACTGAACGGCCTGGTTGTGGTCTTTGTGGTTTCCAGTGACCGCCTGCGGCGCCGCTTGCTCTCTGCAGACAAGGACACCGACACCGAACGGGCTCCTCCCGACTCGGACCGGGAGGGCGCTGCGGTGGCGGCTCCGGGCGGTGAAGAGCCATGAGCCAACTGTTCACCGAGGCGGTACTGGTGGCGATCGTCGCTTCGGGCATACGCCTGGCGGTGCCGCTGCTGCTGGCATCTCTCGGCGAGATGTTCGGCCAGCGCAGCGGGGTTCTCAACCTGGGTGTGGATGGGATCATGCTGCTCGGCGCCTTCACCGGCTACTACGCGGTGCTCCGATCGGGCAACGTGTGGTTCGGTCTGATAGCAGGAGCCGCGGTGGGCGTCTTGATGGGCTTGGCGTCGGCGCTGATCTCGGTCACATTGCAGGCCGAGCAGGGGATCAGCGGTATCGGTGTCTTCCTGTTTGGGCTCGGGATGAGCGATCTCCTGTTCCAGAAGATGGTCGGCACCCCGGTCCCGGTCACCAGCTTTGCCAAGGTCCACATCCCTTTGCTGGCGGACATCCCCGTAATCGGCGCCATGCTGTTCCAACACAGCCTGGTGGTCTATCTGGCCTTTGCGGCAGTTCCGGCGAGCTTCTTCATCCTCAACCGCACCACCTTCGGGATGAATATCCGAGCCGTCGGCGAAAACCCGGAGGCCGCCGACAGTCTCGGGGTGAGCGTCACCAAAGTGAGGTACGCCACCGTCACCATCGGGGGCACGATGGCCGGATTCGCCGGTGCCGCCCTGGCGATCGATCTGGGGATCTTCCAGCAGAACCTGACCAATGCCGCGGGGTTCATCGCGATCGCCCTGGTGTATTTCGGTGCCTGGCGCCCGGTCGGAGTGATGGCGGGGGCACTGCTCTATGGCTTCGTCAACGCCCTGGTGCTCCAGTTGAAGACGCTGGGGATCATCCCCCGCAGCTGGTCCGACATCGCCGCGATGGCGCCGGCCATAGTCACCATCCTCGCTCTGGTCGTTGTGGCGCAACGTTTTCGCCAGCCGGCCGCGCTCACCAAACCGTTCTCGAGGGGTACTTGAAAAGATGTGTGAAAAGCACAAGACGCAAGCAACACAGGAGGAAATATGAAGAGACCAAGGTTCATCGGGGTAGCAATCCTGATGGCATTCGCTCTCGTGGTCGCGGCATGCGGCGACGACGACGACACTGCAACGACCACCGGCGATACGACGGCGGCGACCACTGCGGCAACCACTGCTGCGGCTCCGTTCCGGATCGCGATCGTGGCACCGTCGGCATCCAATGACCTGGCGTTCACCCAGTCGATAGTCGACGCGGTCGACGTCATTGCCGACGAGATGGGCAACGTCGAGATCGAAGTCACGGACGGCACGTTCGTGGTGGAGGACGCCGCGGCAGCGATTCGTGCTTACGCCGATGACGGGGTCGATCTGGTGATTGCTCACGGTTCGCAGTACGGCGGTTCGCTCGCCGAGATCGCACCCGACTTCCCTGATACCGCGTTCGCGTGGGGGACGGCGGCCG
>JAZGIX010000291.1:0-2226 GCA_036482315.1 Acidimicrobiia bacterium
AGCACACTGCCTCAAATCTCGGGACTCACATGACGCGCACGGTCTTCTCAAACGCATCCATCTTCGACGGAACCGGGACTCCGTTTGCCGATGGTGACGTTCTCGTCGAAGACGGGAGGATCGTCGAAGTCGGATCCGGGCTCGAAGGGGACGAAGTCGTCGACCTGACCGGCCGATCGCTTCTCCCCGGATTCGGCGATTGCCACGTCCACGTCATGTTCGACAACGTGGATATCTGGGGAATCATGCAGAAGCCGTTCTCGCTCAACTTCTACGAAGCGGCCCACGCCCTTCGCAAGACCCTGGCCACCGGAATCACATCTGTGCGCGACGCCGGAGGCGCAGACCTCGGCGTCAAGACCGCAGTTGAAAGAGGACTCATACCCGGACCCCGGATGCTGATCAGTCTCACGATGATCAGCCAAACCGGTGGCCACGGCGACGGCTGGCTTCCCAGCGGCATGCACTACGACCTGATGGCAGAGCACCCGGGTGTCCCGTCCAACCTGGCGGACGGACCTGAGGAGGTGCGCAAGAAAGTGCGTGAGCTCATCAGGATGGGAGCCGACGTCATCAAAGTGGCCACGTCCGGTGGGGTCCTATCGCCGCGAGATGATCCGCGTCATGCCCACTTCGACCTTGTCGAACTGGAGATGCTGGTAAATACGGCAGAAGGCCTCGGCTGCCACGTAATGGCCCATGCCCAGGCGTACGACGGAATCAAGAATGCCGTTCGTGCCGGAATCCGCTCGATCGAACATGGCATCTACCTGGATGACGAAGCGATCGACCTCATGAAGACGAAGGGCACCTTCCTGGTACCGACCCTCGTTGCCCCCACCGGGGTCGTAAAGGCCGCCGACGCCGGAATATCGATCCCCGAGGCATCGCTGAACAAGGCCAAGGATGTCATCGAGATCCATCGCGAATCGTTCAGCCGCGCGGTGGCGGCGGGCGTAAAAGTGGCGATGGGTACCGACAGCGCAGTCACCCCGCACGGCGAGAACCTCGAGGAACTGACCCTCATGGCGGAGTACGGCATGGAATCGCTCGAGGTTCTCAAGGCCGCCACTTCGGGAGCCGCCGAGTGCATGGATGTTGCCGACGACAGGGGCACGATCGAGTCGGGCAAACGCGCCGACTTCGTCGTCATCGACGGCGATCCCCTCGACTTCAGCACGCTCCGAGAACGGATCGCCGCGGTCTACCTCGACGGAACTCTGGCCTCGGGCCAAATTGGTTGACAAATCCCATGGCTCTTCGCCATAAGGCTCATCGCTGTGTGGCCCGGGTCCCTACCCAGGCCACCGAGGCTGCACCTATCGGCGCACCCTCGATCGACTGTCGGTTCTGAGGCAAATGGCGCTATCGTGACGCTCACCAACCGACCGGAGACCTCACAATCGTGGACGAACGTATGAGCACTCGCCGCGCCACGCGGCCGCCCGAAGGCACCCTTACCGTCCTGGCCGAGTCGGAGAACCCCTGCATCCGCACCGAAGTGATGCACTTCTCAACGAACCACGGCCGTGAATTCTGGGACATCAGCGACTTCGTCCGCGACGTCGTTGCACGCAGCAACGTCCGCCACGGTCAGGTAACGGTCCACACGCCGCACACCACTACCTCCATCATCCTCAATGAGTCTGAAACGGGGCTCCTCAACGACTACCGCAGGATCATCGAAGGCATGGTGCCCGCCGATGGCTACTACGAGCACGACGATCACGAGCTCCGCACCGAGAACCTCCAGGAGGACGAGTACATCAACGGGCACGCCCACGTCCGCCAGATGCTGGTCGGAACGGCCTCGGTGACCATCCCGGTGGTAGAAGGGCAAGTAATGCTCGGCACCTGGCAGAAGGTCCTCTACGCGGAACTGGACCAAGCGCGCGATCGCAAGGTGATCGTTCACGCGCAGGGGATCTGATAACGCCCGTCGTCGGTCGATTGTTCACCCAGGTCGGGACCAACAGCCGATTCCTGAGGTTGAAGCAAAGGCCCTCATGCCTGAGTCATCTCCAGCCATGACCATCCGCCACACACCGAACTCATGCTGGATGTGACGATGCTGCGGGCAGGCTCCTCGTAGTCTGACGCCATGTCGGATGACGAGCATCGCTCAGAAGGCTTCAGAACAGCGGCTCGAACCGGTCTGGCCGGCCTCGGCCCGATCGGTCGATCCGCCCTCATCGGACTCGCTCTGTCCGCCGCCGTCGCGGTCGT
>JAZGIX010000292.1:0-3573 GCA_036482315.1 Acidimicrobiia bacterium
CGCCACATCAACGCTCGGGCGGAGACGGTTGGCTCGAAACCGGCGTTCAAGGACTCGTTCGAGCGTCGGCGCTGTGTCATTCCGGCCGACGGGTTCTACGAATGGGAGAAGATGGAGTCGGGCGGGAAGCTGCCGCACTACCTGTTCCGCCGCGACGAGGCTCCTCTGGTGCTGGCCGGTCTGTGGGCCTCATGGCGCGACGAGCAGGGTGACCGCATTACCTCGTGCACGGTGATCACAACTGCCCCTAATGACTTGGTCGCCCCTATCCACGATCGGATGCCGGCCGTGCTCACCGAAGACGCCTGGGACCGGTGGCTCGACCCGGACTTCGGCGATCTGGAAGTACTCCGGTCGATGCTCAAACCGTTCGATCCGAAGTCGATGGCCGAGTACCCGGTATCGACCCTGGTCAACAAAGTGGCCAACAACTACTCGGAGTGCATCGAGCCGTTGAGGACATAGGTGTTAGGTATTAGGCGTTAGGAAGAGACTTCTTCCTTCTTTCCTAACACCTTCTTCCCTAGTCCCTTCTTTCGAACGGCACGCTGTGTTGCCAGTCGGCGAGGAGGGTGCGCAGTGCGGTCACGAAGGACAGGGGTTGGTCGAGAATGAGGTGGTGGTGGGCTTCGGGGATGGTCACTACCGGTGATACCCGTCCCATCAGCTCGTACATGTATTCGGCGGTGTCCTGAGGCACCACCACGCTGTGTTCACCTCGCAGCATCGCGACCCGGCACTTGACCGAGGCCAACTGCTCGTTCATCGCCACCATCGTGTGGGTGAACAGGTTGTTGTCGAACTTCCAGGTCCAACCTTCGTCGGTCTCGCGCAGCGAATGGCGTGCCACGTGATCGAGAATCCATGGCTCGGCATCGGGTTGGGGCGGGATCAGATGGAAGTGGGTGAGGGCTGATTCGAGGTCGGGGTACACGCCGGGGGATCGAAAGGCGCGGCCGCGGGTGCCCTCTTCGGATTCGGGGTCGGGACGGCGCACCGGTGAATCGATGATGATCGCCCCGGCGAGTAGCTCACCGAAGGTGGCCGCCAACTGGATGGTCACCAACCCTCCAAGGGAGTGGCCGACGATCACCGGAGGCCGATCGAACCCGACGGCTTCGCACACGGAGACGATCTCTTGCGCCCACACCTCATGGGAGTATCGCTGGCGCCTTCCGCTGTCACCGTGCCCGCTGAGATCGAGGGCGAGGACGTGGTACCGGTTCGAGAACATAGGAGCGAGGTGGCACCACCAGCGGGCGTGAGCGGCACCACCATGAACCAGAACCAGGCCGGGGTCGCCGACCTCGCCCCACTCGAGGACGTTGATCGGGGTGCCTTCGACCTCGTGGCTCGACTGGCGCGGTTCTTCGGCAAGAGCCCGCTTGAACCAACCGGGGGCTTCGGTCATGCCTGCGCCTCCAGTTGCTTCCATGCCCGGCCGAACGCCTCGGCGAGCGTGGCTTCGGGGAAGGGGCCGCCTTTGGATGCGGCCGTCTCAGCCGTCATCCCATCGGCGTGCAGGGCGCGAGCGAGGACGGCGACGGCGGCCAAGTCTGCCTGCTGCGATACGACGAACTCGCGATCGGCGGGTGCACCGTGTCCGGGTATGACCGGGCCGGTGACGAGGTCGGCGAGAGCAGCCGTCGCTTCGGGCCACTCCAAGGGGAAGGCATCCCCGAACGAGGGTGGCGCATCGTTCTCGATGAGATCGCCGGCAAAAACAACGTCGGCATCGGGGACCACCACCACCAGGTCGTTGTCGGTGTGGCCCCTACCCAGATACTTCATCTCGACCGGTCGCCCTCCGAAAGTGACTGTGGCCTTCTCGGTGACGAGATGCGAAGGAGGAACGATTGCGACTTCGTCGAAGGATTCCGCCTGACCGGGTGCCATCTTCTTGACCCGGTTCAGCATCGCCTGTCCGTAGTCGGCCAGATTGGTCTTGCAGCGTTCATGACCCCAGATGTCGGCATCGAAGAACTCACCGTTGCCAAAGGTGTGGTCCCAATGGTGGTGGGTGTTGATCACCCACTTCACCGGGAGTCTGCTGATCTCCTTCAGGTCCTCGATGAGTTCCCGCGCCTGGGCGTGGTGAGCCCTGGTGTCGATGATCAGCACGCCCCCATCGCACACGATCGCCCCGATATTGAGGTCGAGCGACTGGTAGCGCTTGGAGAAGACGCCATCGCCATGTTCGGTCCAGTTCATTAGGGCTAGAGCGTATCCGGCCGCGGACGATCCGACAGATCAGGAGAAGTGAAGGATCGATGGCCGGTTCACCGGATACGAGGCCGAGGGAGTAGGCCCGGCCGGTACAGTCGTCCGGGTGATCGTGTCTCTCCTCTTCCTCGTGGCCGGCTTCGCCCTGCTCATTCTGTCGGCCGACCGCTTCGTGCTGGCGGCGTCGCGGGTATCGGCGGCGCTTGGCCTGTCCCCGATCCTCGTCGGTGCCCTCGTCGTCGGACTGGGGACGTCCGCCCCGGAGATGCTGGTGTCGGCAATCGCGGCGGCGCAAGGCGAGATAGACCTGGCGCTCGGCAACGTCGTCGGTTCCAACACGGCCAACCTCACCCTGGTGTTGGGGTCCGCGGCACTGGTGACACCGATCATCTCTCGCTTGCAGACGATCAAACGCGAAGGCGCGGTGATGCTGCTCTCGATGGGGGTCTTCACACTGTTGATGTGGAACCTCGATCTCAACCGGATCGAAGCCTTCGGACTGCTCCTGGCGATGGTCGGAGTGGCGCTGCTGCTCATCTTCTGGTCCAAGTCGGACGTGCGGGCCGGACGCGCCCCCGTCACCGACCCGCAAGCCGTCGAATGGCAAGGGCAGGTGGGAAGGGAGAGTCTCCTCGGTCTGGGGATGCTCTCGCTGACCCTGGTCGGGGCCGACCTGCTGGTGCGGGGAGCGACGGGTCTGACGGACGACCTCGGGATCTCCAGCGCATTCGTCGGTCTGGTCATCGTCTCGGTCGGAACGTCGCTTCCCGAACTGGCGACCGTGCTGGCGGCGGCGCGGCGCGGTCAAACCGATCTGGTACTCGGCAACGTGCTGGGGTCCAACCTGTTCAATACGCTTGCCGTGGCCGGTATCGCCGGTCTCGTCGGTCCCGGGCTGGCAGACGAGACGTTCCACAACGCCTTGATCATCATGATGGGAGCCGGCGTGATGGCCGGCGTATTCGGCTGGCGGAGTCCGGTACAGCGGTCCGAGGGAGCGATGCTCTTAGTGCTCTTTCTCGTATTCGTAACCCTGGCGGTGTGAGCTCGCTTCGCTCGCTGTCATTAGTCATTCGCAAGAGGAAACCACTCCCCCCTTGAGGGGGAGTCAATCGGCGAAGCCGATTGGAGGGGGGCCCTCCGTCTTTGTGGCCTTAACAAGGCTCGTTTGGACTAGATGTTTTCGATTGAGCGCAGCGGTGCTCTGGGGCCGTACTTGGGAGCCTTGATGCCGGCTGCCTTGATCAGTCGTATCGCCCGGCCCCGATGGGGGCGGAACGGTTCGAGCAGCTCGAGCATTTGGTCGTCGTCCCCGCGGGGCTCGCCGGCGAGCAACCAGGCGACGGCGTT
>JAZGIX010000293.1:0-2075 GCA_036482315.1 Acidimicrobiia bacterium
CCAATCACACTCGTGAGACCGCTTCGCAGTCTCCTTTCGACAATGGTCACGATTCCGATCATGGGGAGCGTGATGATGAGGTAGCCGGCGGCCGCCCCCAGCCAGGCGGTGGCATCGAAGCTCGATGAGTAGATGTCGCGTCCTATGCCGAGAAGTTCCTTCTGAGCAATGGTGAGTCCAAGCACCGACACGAGTGACGTGTCTTTGATGAGGATGACGAATTCGTTGAGTAGTGGCGGGATGACCCGACGGATCGCTTGCGGCATGATCACATATCTCATCGATTGGAAGTATGTGAGTCCGAGGGTGCGTGAGGCCTCGATCTGGCCCCTTTCCAACGATTGGATGCCGGCCCGATACACCTCGGACGAGTAGGCACCCAGGTTGAGGCCGAGCACCAGGATGGCGATCGTGTACATGTCGAGATCGAGCCGCAGTGCCGGGACGAACCCGATCCCGGCGAACATGATCTGCCAGATGAGCGGGGTGCCACGGAAGAAATGTATGTAGATGCGGGCCGGGGCACGTACCACTCTTCGCTTGGACATCGTAAAGAGCGCCAGCACCAGTCCGAGGGCGAATCCGAGTGCCGCACCCGCCCCCGAGAGAACCAGGGTGTTTTGGGCGCCCTTGATGAAACTGGGGACCGAGGCGACTCCGATCAGTCCCCACACCAGGCCTCCTCCTGCCGCGATCAGTGCCGAATAGATGACCAGGCGGGGGCCGGTCTTTCGAAGCCATGCGTAGACGCCGACCAGGGCTGCGGCCACTACCGCCCATGTCAGCATGAGTCCGGCGATCGACCCGATCGAATCGACGACGGTGTCCCAAGCGAGTCCGGCCTTGTCTCCGATGAGCGAGATGTTGAGGAAGTTGCGGGCGAATCGGTCGATGTCGGTGCCCCGGAACCACAACAGTGCTCCCGAGATTGTTACGGCCTGCATCGCCAGCACCCCGCCGGAGATGACTGCTTCGCGGGCCGAGCGGTTGGGCATTCGTTTCCAACTGGCGATGGAGGCGGCGATGATCACCAATCCGAGAACGAGCGTGATCTTCCCTACGAGTCCGAGCCCGACGGATTTGAGGCCTTCGGCGAGCGGATCAGATGGCGAGCACTCGAGGCGGGTGACTCCCTCGGGACACGGCCCGGTCCACCCATGGCTGGTGAGGACCGCGATCACGCCGATGATGTAGAAGGAGAGAACCGTGATGCCCGAGCCGAAAACGGCGCGCGACCAGGATGTCTGGTTGGCCAGGAACCACCGGATACCCCGATCCGGGGGGCTTATCGTTTCGGGGGCTGTTGCGACCATGGCATCTCCCGGGGGTTCGATCTCGATCCGACACTAGGCGACGAAAGTTGGGGGTCGGCAGGGGAGTCGCCACGTCGGAGCTTGCAGCCTGCAGCGTGCAGCCTGCAGGCAGAATCCCGAGGCTGTAACTCGACTGCATGCTGCATGCTGCAATCCCTTTTTCGATACCGTTGCAGCGTGCAGCGCGAGCCATTCCTTCACCTGCTTCGTGATCGTCGGGCGCGGTTTCATGCTGTGCTCGCCGACCTGGACCTCTCGGTCGAATCCGGGGATGATCTTCTGCGGCAGGTCGGTGGCGAATGGACCCTCGGGGAGCACCTGGTCCACATCGCAGCCTGGGAGCGTCGTTTCACCCGACAGGTGACGGGCCTTCCCAAGGTTCTCCCCTATCCATCCGAATGGCAGAAGTTCAACGATGCGGTGTTTGCCGAGTGGGGAGGCGTCGAACCAGCCGCGGCCCGGACCGAGTACAGCGCCGCCCATGCCGGGCTCGTCGATGCGGTGGTGGCATTACCTCCGGAGGGTGACCCCGACAGACCAAAGCTGTTGGTCGGGTGGAACCTCGGCATGGCGCCGCGGCATTACCGGGAGCACGCCACCATCCTTCTCCAGCATGCCGGCCTGCCCAAACCCCCACCGTGGCGAGGCAGGATCGTCGACTAGGGGCAAGAAACATCACTCCCCCCTTTGGGTGATCTGTCGCGTTTGGTGCCCGACGGTTGGTTGGATCACTCTCCCCTCTGGGGGGAGTCAATCGGTACG
>JAZGIX010000294.1:0-5654 GCA_036482315.1 Acidimicrobiia bacterium
TAGGAACGCCTCAAACAGGCATCATCCAGAGGTCCCGGCTACGGCCAGCGGCCGCAGTGGTGCACGACAACCGAGGGTCTCAGAACAACCCATCAGGAGCGTCGATAACGATCTGCCCGTTCGCCGGATCTCCCACGATGGCCGACACGAACGGCACCAGCACTTCGGTTCCTTCCGGTGTCGCCACCACGAGCCGGTCTTGGCCCGGTCCGAATTCGATCCGATCCACGACTCCCAGCACCGAACCATCGGGCGCCACCGCTTCGAGGCCCGTGAGATCGTCGGGCCAGAATTCGTCGTCGTCGAGGTCGCGCCGCGTGGCGGGATCGACCGTTAGCAGAAGACCCCGCAGGTTTTCGGCTTCGATGCGAGACCGGACCCCCTCGAAACGGAGCAGGAGGCCCTTATCGCGATAGGGCTTGACCGATACGACGACCAGGGTCCGACCGGTGTCGGTCACGAAGGACGACCCGACGCCAAATCGAACTAGATCGTCGGTATCGGGAAGAAGAGTGATCTCGCCGTGAAGCCCGTGAGGCTTTCCGATTCGCCCGACTGGAATCCGTTCGACGGCCCCGGCGTCTTCAGTCGATGAACTCAACCTCGGCCTGCAAGCCTTCCTCGTCGGCGGCTGCCTGAGCAACCACCCGAATCGCCTTGGCGACGCGGCCGCGCCGTCCGATAACCCGTCCCATGTCGGTCTTGGCGGCTCGCACTTCGGCGACCACCTCGTCGGGTCCTTCCTCGACGATGGTCACCTCGACCTCATCGGCGTTCTCGACGATCTCTTTGGAGATGTACTCGACCACCCGATTGACGATCTCACCTTTCACGAGGATTCCTCCTCACTTTCTGCTTCATCGTCGCCGGTGACTTTCTCGACCACGTCTTCCACCACATCGGTCACCTTCTCGGCAACCGCGACAACTGCGTCCTTGGCCTTGTCGAGCAGCGACTCGTCGTCACCGTCGGCGTCCTCTGCCGACGCTTCGGTGGCTTCGGTGGCTTCGGTGGCTTCGGTGGCTTCGGTGGCTTCGGCAACAACCTCATCGGCAGCCTCGTCGACTGCCGCATCGTCGGTCCCGGCGGCGGCCTCGGCGGCTTCGATCACCGCCTCGTCGTGTTCGGCATCCTCCACTTGTGCGGCCTCGTCGACAACGTGGACCTTGGCATCCTTGATCTTCACGGGCCGCGCCTCGAGCGCTCCCGAAATCTCGAGCAACTTTCGAACCGCGTCCGAGGGCTGGGCGCCGACCGACAACCAGTATGCGGCCCGGTCGTTGTCTATCTCCACGATCGACGGCTCCTGGCGCGGGTCGTACCGGCCGATCTGCTCGATGTAGCGGCCGTCGCGCGGGCTACGCCCATCGGCAACGATCACCCGATAGGTGGGTTGCTTCTTCTTGCCCTTGCGCGTCAAGCGAATCCTGACCGCCATCGGTCACCTCTTCCTTTTTCGTCTCCGCCCCGGCATCGCCAACCCCGGTATGGGGCTGCGACCCTCGGCGAAAGCCTTCATCAACTTCTGAGTTTCGGCGAACTGCCGGAGCAATCCGTTCACGTCCTGCGGTGTGGTCCCCGAGCCTGCAGCAATCCTCCGCCGCCGACTTCCGTCGATCGCCTTCGGATCGCGCCGCTCTGCCGGTGTCATCGATCGGATGATCGCCTCGACCCTGGCAAGGTCCGCGTCGGACACATCAGCCTGTTTGAGGGCTGATGCGCCGGGAAGCATACCAACCAGTTGGCCGACATCCCCCATCCGCCTGATCTGCTGGAACTGATCGAGGAAGTCTTCGAGGGTAAAGGAGGCCGTTCGAAGCTTCTCGGCTGCCTCGACCGCCTGCTGGTCATCCCAGGTCGCTTCCGCCTTCTCGATCAAAGTCATCACATCGCCCATGCCCAGAATCCGTGATGCCATCCGCTCCGGGTGAAAGACCTCAAGGTCACCGGTTCCCTCGCCGACCCCGGCAAATTTGATCGGGAGACCGGTCACGGCCCTGGCAGAAATGGCGGCGCCACCCCTGGCGTCGCCGTCGAGCTTCGAGAAGACGAGTCCCGTGAGATCGGCATGTTCGAGAAAGCCGGTGGCCACGTTTACTGCGTCCTGGCCGGTCATCGCATCGACCACCAGCAGCACCTCGTCCGGATCCGCCGCCTTCCTCACCGCGGCGAGCTCGGCCATCAAATCCGTGTCTATTTGGAGTCGGCCGGCCGTGTCGATGACCACAGAATCGAACTTCTGGGCGCGGGCCTGCTTCAGGGCGTCCTTCACCAGCTTGGAAGCCTTAGCCGTGCGATCGGAGAACACCGGAATGTCCAGTCGGTTACCCAGCGTCTCGAGCTGATCGATCGCCGCCGGACGCTGCAAATCGGCTGCAACCAGGAGCGGGCGACCGCCCCGGCCCTTCAACAGCGCCGCCAGCTTGGCGCTGGTCGTTGTCTTGCCCGATCCCTGGAGACCGACCACGAGGATCACCAAGGGTGACCCCGATGCAAGTGGCACCGGGGCCTCCCCCAGTGTCGTCACCAACTCCTCCTGGACGATCTTGACCACTTGCTGGCCGGGGGTGAGGCTCTCGGTCACCTCCGACCCCACGGAGCGAGCGCGCACCCGATCCAGGAATTCCTTCGTGACCTTGACATTGACGTCCGCCTCGAGCAGCGCCAAACGCACTTCGCGCAGCGCGGCGTCGACGTCGTCCTCCGACAGACGACCCTTGGAGCGGAGCCGGTTGAAGATGCCCGCAAAACGCTCAGTGAGATTGTCGAACATGCGCGTCAGAGGGTAGGAGAGCGTTCGACGTTCAGGGTTCAGGAATCGTGTTCCGTCCCAGGCCCCAGCTTGGCTTGGCTATGAGACGCGCCTTCCCGCGTCACGTCAACGTTCTGGTCGAGTTTTTCGTCTTCCGTAAGAGCCGCCTCGAGGATTTGCGGACAACGGACAACGGACAACGGACGACTACGGATCATGCACCAAGCACGGTCGGGCTTCATCGACCACCACTAGCCTCTCAGAAGTCGCTCTTCTGGGGAGGATCTTTGAAATTCACGACTCTCGATCACCCGCTCGCCAGGCACTACCTGACCGTGTTGCGCGATCAGGAAACCGAGCCCGAGGAGTTCAGGAACGCGGCGAGGCGGCTCTGTTATTCGCTCGTAATGGAGGCGACACGGGATCTCCCAACCGAGGAGATCACCATCAGGACGCCGCTGGAGGAGACGACCGGCCAGCGGTCTTCGAACGTGGTTGCCATCGTCGTGCTCCGCGCCGGTCTCGGTCTGCTCGATGCGGTGATCGACCTCATCCCCCACGTAAAGGTCGGGTTCGCCGGGGTCCAGCGGAACGAGGAAACCGCGGAGCCGATCGAGTACTACTTCAAACCCCCGGATCTCGCCGAGGCAACGGTCTTGATTCTCGAGCCGATGCTGGCCACGGGTGGCTCCCTCGCCTGGGCCGTCGGCAAGGCCAAGGAATCAGGAGCCAAACGCATCATTTGTCTGTGCGTCGTTGCCGCACCGGAAGGAGTCGAGCACATGCGCGATCAGCACCCCGACGTCGACATAATCGCCGCCGGCCTCGATCGGGATCTGAGCGATCGCTTCTACATCCAGCCCGGGCTGGGCGATATGGGAGACCGCCTGTTCGGAACGACGTGAGCGACGACTTCGCGCAGCGGGTCGGCGTCGTCCTGTCCAGCCTTGAAGCCGGCGACATCACCACCTACGGCGAAGTCGCGACAGAAGCAGGGCATCCCGGTGCGGCCCGGGCGGTTGGGCGGCTCCTCGCCGAATCTCACGGACAATGGCCGTGGTGGCGGGTTGTCAACAGCGCAGGAAGGCTGGTGCCCGGTGCAGAGCAGGAGCAGGCGAAGCGACTCCGCGCCGAAGGGGTTCGCGTGGTGAACGGGAGAGTTGCCAGAATGGGTCAACGATGAACTTCGTTTCCCTCATCCAGACCAAACGCGACGGCGGACGGCTTACCGACGACGAGATCCAATGGCTGATCGCCGAATACTCCGCCGACCGCATCCCCGAATACCAGATGTCGTCGATGCTGATGGCGGTGTTTCTCGTTGGGCTCGACCCGAACGAACTCGCCGCCTGGACCGATGCGATGCTCCACTCGGGCGATATTCTCGACTTCTCACATGTCGCAGCCCCCAAGATCGACAAGCACTCGACTGGTGGCGTAGGCGACAAGGTCAGCATCCCGCTGGTCCCGATCGTCGCTACCTGCGGTGTCGCGGTACCAATGATCAGCGGCCGTGGCCTCGGTCATACCGGAGGCACGCTCGACAAGCTGGAGACGATTCCCGGGTTTCGTACGGCGCTCGATCCGCCTGAATTCTCCAGAATCCTCGAGCGGCACGGGATGGTGATGGCGGGTCAGTCCGAGACACTGGTCCCGGCCGATCGCCGCATCTATGCGCTGCGCGATGTCAGCGGAACCGTCCCGTCGATCCCGCTCATCTCCTCATCGATCATGTCCAAGAAGCTCGCCGAAGGACTCGATGGCCTCGTTCTCGATGTGAAGGTCGGCAGCGGTGCCTTCATGAAAGATCTGGATCAGGCCCGACAGCTGGCAACAACCATGGTTGGGATCGGCCGTACGCGCGGGACCACGGTGACGGCATTGATCACCAACATGTCGCAACCGCTCGGTCGAGAGGTAGGCAATGCCAGCGAGATTCGCGAGTCGATCGAGGTGTTGCACGGTGGAGGACCACCTGATCTCGTCGAACTCACCTTCCGTCTTGGGGCCGAGATGCTGGTGCTCGGCGGTGTTACGCCGGATCTAGCTGCGGGGCGTGCCCGGATGGAGGCGGTGGTCGCATCCGGCCAAGCGTTTGAGAAGTTCAAGGAAGTCGTCGCTGCCCAGGACGGGGACACCTCAGTACTGGATGATCCCGGACTGCTCCCGCTGGCTCAGAATGAACACACCATCACCGCAAATCGCTCCGGTGTCGTGATGGAGGCCGACGCCCTCGATATCGGCGTCGGAGCAGCGCGACTAGGAGCAGGCCGAGAGACCAAGGTCGATGTGATCGCCCCGGCCGTCGGCACCACGGTCACGGCCCGGATCGGGGACGAGGTCGAGGCCGGGGCCGTCCTCGCCACGCTCCGATACAACGATGACGCCACCCTCGATGATGCGATCCGACTCACCGAAAGAGCATTCGTGATTGGTGATGGGCCCGCCGAGATGGCGCCGCTGGTATACGAAGAAGCCCGATGACGTACGAATCGATCCAAGGAGCACGAGCAGCGATCGCTGCCGCCACCGGCCGCAAAGAGCATCGAGTCGCGATGGTCCTCGGATCGGGGCTCGGCAGCTACGCAGCCGGCCTACCCGGCGCGGTCGAGGTTCCGTATTCCGACATCCCCGGGTTCCCGGTGCCGAAGGTCGAAGGTCACTCCGGATCACTGTTCTCTGCCCAGTTGGACGGCGCTGCGGTGATGATTCTCGCCGGCAGGGTCCACGCCTATGAAGGCTGGGATCTGACCGACGTCGTACTCGCGGTGAGAACCGCCGTGGCATCGGGGTGCTCCACGATCGCCCTCACCAACGCCGCAGGCGGCCTCGGCGCCGAAATGGCGGCCGGAGACCTGGTACTCATCAGCGATCACCTCAATCTCACGGCACGCACCCCGCT
>JAZGIX010000295.1:0-3318 GCA_036482315.1 Acidimicrobiia bacterium
CGAAGGCTTCGGCTCCGGCCAATCGCGCCAGTTCGACGCTGGAAGCGATCCGATCGGACTCCTTGACCCGCAATTCGCCGGCATCGGCGACCGTGGTGCGTCCGTCGGCCGCGGCCGCGACAACCGCAAGCAGAGGTAGTTCATCCAGGGATCGCACCGTGAGACCTCCCGATACATCGATGCCGTTCAGCCCGGCGCCCTCCACCGTGACGGTCCCTACTGGATCGCCCAGCACCGGATCGCCCAACTCGAGCGTCACCCTGGCGCCCATTGCTTCCAGGACCTCCAAAAACCCGGTACGTCCCGGGTTCAACGAAACGTTCGGGGTGACGATGCGGGATCCGGCGAGTACCGCGGCGGCTGCCCACAGGAACGCCGCAGAGGAGGGATCGGCCGGCAGCATGATCTCGAACGGCGGTACCGGCCCAGGAGTTACAACAAATCTGGTTTCAGATTCGATCCGACCCAGATCGAGATGTGCCAGCCAGCGCTCGGTGTGATCTCTGAACCCGGGAGGTGAGTCGATGGTGGTGGCACCGTGGGCGGTGAGGGCTGCCAGCGCGACGGCCGTCCGGACCTGGGCGCTCGCCATGGGCACAGACACCTCCGCCCCCTCCAGTTGGGCGCCGGTGACCTTGATCGGAGCCGTACCGAGGTGGGTCACCGAGATGTTGGCCCCGAGGGCAGCAAGGGGCTCGACGAGGCGGCTCATCGGTCGCCGCATCAGCGACGGATCGCCGACCAGACTGGCGGCAATTGTGCTGCCGGCAATCGCACCGGCGAGGAGCCGCATCGTCGTCCCTGAATTGCCACAGTTCAGCGCGGTCTGAGGGGCCGACCAACCTCCGATACCGGGCGAGATCACCCGTTCGCTGGAATGCTCGACGCCGAACGCCATCGTGGCGGCACGCGTCGAAAGAACATCTGCACCGCTGGGCTGGTTGGATACCAATGACGTGCCCTCGGCCATGGCGGCCAGGATCAATGCCCGGTGGGCCAGGGACTTGTCCCCGGGCGGGACGACCGCGCGATCGAACGGCTCGGTGCGAGCCTGAAAGGATCTCGGTTCATTCATCCGAATCACCCGCGCGATAGATCTCGCGGACCTCTTCGATAGTCAGGTGACGCCACTCTCCCGGTTTGATGGAGCGATCTGAGATCGGGCCGATGGCGGTGCGGACCAACCGGATGACGGGGTGGCCGACCTCGTCCAGCATCCGGCGGACCTCTCGTTTCCGTCCCTCAGCCATGACGATCTCCACTAGAGACCGATCGCCGTGCCGATCGATTACCCGGGCCGACCGCGCCGCGGCGGGCCCATCGTCGAGTTCGACCCCGTCACGGAGGCGACGCATCGCGCGTTCGGGTGGGTCTCCGTTCACCATCGCGAGGTATGTCTTGGTGACCCCGTGACGGGGGTGGGTCACGAATTCGGTCAGCTCACCGTCGTTGGTCAGAATGATCAGGCCTTCGCTTTCGACGTCGAGTCGGCCGACGGGGTAGATACGGGTGCCGAGCGGCACCAGATCCACCACGGTCGTACGCCCCTGGGGATCATCGGCTGTGCTCACGACGTCGGGTGGCTTGTTGAGGAGGGCATAGACCAACCCGGGCCGCACCGGAAGAGGAACCTTGTCCACCTCCACCTGGGCCTGGTTCGGATCGATCTTCTGACCGAGGTGCGCCGGTTCCCCGTCGACGGTTACCCGTCCGGCTTTTATCATCTCTTCCGCGGTACGGCGCGAGGCGATCCCGGCGTGTGCGATCAGCTTTTGGAGTCGCTCGATGGGTCCTCCGGTCGAAAGGGCCGCTCGAGGGTTTCCACTATCTCGGGCGGTGGTACGTGATCGGCGAGTGGTGGGAGTTCCTCGAGCGATCGGAGGCCCAGTTTCTCGAGGAAGGTGTCACTTGTGCCGTAGAGCAGCGCTTGTCCCGGTCCTGCAGCGTGACCGACGACATCGATCAGGGTTCTTCGCTCGAGTGTTCTGAGCGCCTGCTCCGAATCGACGCCTCGTATCTCAGAGACCTGGCCGCGCGAGACGGGTTGGCGGTACGCGACGACCGCCAAAGCCTCGAGGGCGGCGCGCGAGAGTTTCGACGCCGAGGGGGTGGCGGCATATCGCTCCAGAAACGGGTGCAGGTCGGGGCGGGTGTAGAGGCGCCACCCTCCGCCCGCCTCGCGCAGCACCAGACCGCTTCCGGTCTGAGAGAGACGCTCTCCCAGATCAGCCAGCGCCTGGGTCACCTCGCCGGGCGGGACTTCGAGTACCTGGCTCAGCTCGGCCAGAGGCACCGGCGACTCGGCAACGAAGAGGATCGATTCGATTGCGGGGATGATCTCCATCAGGTCTGCTCCAGGGCGTCCCACTCGCTCACGAGATCGCCGGCAGACTGGCCGGTGGAGCGCAGGGTGATCGCGGCGTCGATGTTGTCCTGTCGGGCCTCAACCAGACCCCACCTGGCCAACTCGAGGATGGCGAGGAAATAGGCCACGACTTCGAGTGGTCGGTCCAAGTGCTCGGTAAGACGGGCAAAATCGGTCTCGATTTCGGCGTCGATGCGGCGCCGCAAATCTGCGATGGCGTCCGACACCGACGGGAGTTCCAGATCCAGATGGTCGAGATCGGGGGTCTCCTGCGACCGAAGGAGCACCCTTTCTGCAACTTCGGCGAGGCCGCCAGCATCGGTGGGGATCCGAACATCGACTGCAGGCGGATCCATTTCGAAATCGAATCCGGACAGCCGGGGCAGGAGCAACGATGTGCTTTCGAGTCGAGCAGCGAAAACCGCGGCGACATCCTTGAAGGTGAGATTCGCCAATAGCCGGGAAAGCAGCCGGTCGCGTTCCTCGGAGAGCAGGAGATCCTCGTCGAGGTCGATCTCGGTGTTGTCCGGCAGCAGTGAGCGCGCCTTGAGCTGGACCAGAGTCGCAGCTATGACCAGGAATTCGGACGTCACCTCGAGATCGAGCTGCTGCATCGTCTCCAGGTAGCCCAGATATTCGGCGACGAGGTCCGACAGTCTCAAGTCCGTCACCGTCAGGCGATGCGAGGTGATCAGCTGCAAGAGAAGATCTAGCGGCCCCTCGAAAACCGGACTCTTTACCTCGAATGACATGGCGACCTCATCGTATTGCCACGGGGACGGCGATGGTGCTCATTCCTCGTCTGCATCGAGCAGGATCTCCCAGTCGACGGTCGCGATGTGGGGGGGTTTGACTCCGTGATGGTGCCTGGCGAATTGGACGACCAGGTCCTCACAACCCAAGGCTTCGAGTTCCTCGGCACCGAGCCGAGCATGGTCGAGGTAGAAACCCAT
>JAZGIX010000296.1:0-3547 GCA_036482315.1 Acidimicrobiia bacterium
TCTTCGGCGTGGTGCCCTCAGCCGGATCGGCGATGGCAAGAACCACGCCCGAAATCGCGGCGATCAGGGTCCCGGCCACGGCCAGACCGACGATGACCCAGAATCGATCGAGACTCCGCTGATCGGCCGCGCTTCGTTCGGTTGTCATGCAATCTCTCTCAGATCGATCTCATCGAAGCTAGACGGTTCCTAGGCTCGAGTCATGTCACTCCCCACCACTCCGATCACGAACGGCAACGACTATGTCGAGTCGCTTCGCAATCGCGATCTCCGGATCTTCTTCATGGGCGAACTGGTGGACGAACCGGCCGACCATCCCGTCATGAGACCTTCGATCAATGCCGTCGCCGCGACCTTCGACCTGGCCGTTACCGACCCCGAACTGGCAGGAGCACAATCGCCGCTCACAGGCGGTCCCACCAGCCGGTTTCTTCATGTAACCGAGGACAAGGACGATGTCGTCGCTCAGAACAAGATGCAACGGCGACTGGGCCAACTGACCGGCACCTGCTTCCAGAGATGTGTCGGAATGGATGCGATAAACAGCCTCTACTCGATCACCCACGATGTCGACGCCGCTCACAGCACTCCTTACCACGAACGTTTTACGACCTGGCTCGCCGAGGTACAGCGACTCAACCTGGTCGTCGGTGGGGCGATGACGGACGTCAAAGGCGACCGGAGCAAGGGGCCGTCCCAGCAGGAGGATCCGGACCTCTACGTCCGGGTCGTCGAGCGACGAGACGATGGGATCGTGATTCGGGGAGCCAAGGCCCACCAAACCGGCTGTATCAACTCGCATTGGATCTTGGTGATGCCGACGATGCGCCTGACCGAGGAGGACCGGGATTGGTCGGTGGTGTGTGCTCTTCCGGTGGAGGCCGAAGGTCTCACCTATATCTACGGCAGGCAGTCGTGCGATACCCGGGCGATGGAGGGCGAGATCGATGTCGGTAATGCCGAGTTCGCCGGCCAGGAAGCTCTGATAGTTCTGGAGGATGTTTTCGTGCCGTGGGAGCACGTCTTTATGGACGGCGAGTACGAGTTCGCCGCCGAGCTGGTGGAACGATTCACCGCCTATCACCGACGTTCTTACGTTTGCAAGGCGGGCGTCGGAGACGTGCTCATTGGAGCCGCTGCACTGATCGCCGACTACAACGGCGTCGAGAAGGCCGGTCACATTCGAGACAAGCTGGTTGAGATGACGCATCTCAACGAGACGATCTACGGGACCGGGATCGCCGCCAGCCACGAGTCGTTCCGGCGGGCGGCGGGAAACTGGGAGAACAATGCGCTACTCGCCAACGTGTGCAAACAGAACGTGACACGCGTCCCCTACGAGATCGGCCGGCTTGCCCAGGATCTCGCCGGAGGGGCGGTGGTGACGATGCCGTCGGAGGCCGACTTTTCGTCGGAGGAGACGGGACCGCTCCTCGACAAGTATTTCCGCGGCAGGGCAGGTGTGCCCACCGAATGGCGGGTACGGGTGTTGCGGCTCATAGAGAACATGACCCTCGGTCGCAATGCGGTCGGATATCTCACCGAATCGCTCCACGGAGCCGGATCGCCGCAAACGCAACGCGTCCAGATTGCTCGACAGATGGACGTCGAGGCCAAGAAAGACCTTGCCAGACGTCTTGCAGGCATTGATGAGGGCTGAGAGGCCTCAGCAATCAGTCTCGAAGGGAAGGCCTCCGAGACGATCGGCGAGGAAGGTGTGGATCTCACCGCGGGCGGCACCGCCGATCGATCCGTGGTCCTCACCCAGGTGAATCGATGTGGCGACCGGGGTGCCGGCATCGCACATCCGGCCGATGATGGTGGGGAGCAGATCGACCGGCCACAGCTCATCCTCATCCCCGAGCACCAGCAGGACGGGAGACTCGATCGTCCGGTATTCGGGTGAGTTGTCGGTGAGGAGAGTGGCCCAGGGCTCGAGCTGAGAAGGGTCGACCACGAATGCTCCACTCGAAGAGAGCCGGGCGACTGCGGAGAAGGTCGGATCGGCACACGATGTCTCCACCTCGTCGAGCAGATCGATCGCGTTTCGGGTCAACACATCGCCGATCTCGAGGCCGTATGCCGCAGCGAACCCGGCCACCATCGCCACGATGTATCCCTGTTGCGGAGTCCCCAGTGCCTGCGGTGGCCACCCGATGAGATCGACTGCCGGTGCCACGGCGACTGTGGCGACGATTTGAAGATCCGGAGCGAGTTCTGGGGCGAGGGAGGCTGCCGACAAGACGGCGTGGCCGCCCTGAGAGAAACCCCACAGGAGCAATTCGGTCCCGACCCGATCATCGAGTTCGTGGGCGGCACGGGCGATGTCGAAGATCGAGCGCGCTTCGCTTTCGCTCACCAGGTAGGGATGCAGCCCGGGCCCGCCCAGGCCCTCGTAGTCGGTGGCGACCACCGCCCAGCCGGCATCGAGTTCGTGGCTGAAATGGAACGGCGTCCGTCCTCCTGAGAGGCTTGGCGCGCACTCGTCGCCGAGTCCGGCCGTGGGGTGGGCCCATGCCATTACCGGCATCGTTCCCTGGACTTCCGGAACGGCCACCCAGCCGGTCACAGATGTCTCTTCTCCGGCGATCGTTTCGGATGAGTACTCCACCTGCCAGGCGCGGACACCGTCGGGGGCTGCGATTCGCTCTGCCGAGATGATGCGAGTCGTCGAGTCCTCGGAGGTCCGGGTACCGGTCCAGCCCTGAGAACACGCCGGGAGCACGATGAGGACAGCGAGCACAAGACAAATGCGGCGCATGGAGGGACGATACGACAGATCAAGGTGCCCCCGGCACCTGCCGATGGACTCGTTCATGCCAGGCGACCTTTCATCCAACAGGCGCGAGCGCGGCTTTTCGCTTGTGGAACTAATGGTCGTGTTGCTGGTGTTGGCGATCCTGATGGGGGTGGGGGTCGTCTCGTATGCTCGAATGACTCAGATAGCCGATAACAAGGGTGCTCAACTCGACTTGCTCACTGCGGTGAAGGTCGAGGCGCTGCAGCACCTCGAAACCGGTGCGTTCACCAGCGACGAAAACACCCTGTTCGGGCTCGAGCCCGACCTGCGCTTCTCGGACAACGGCGATCCGCCCGGAACTATTGTTGTTCGTCTTGAAGACGACCGGACCGAGATCGATGTCTGCCTCTTCTCGCAGACGACGAACGGCGATTGGTTCTCCATCTTCCACTCGGTGGCTTCGGGCGATCTCTACGCCGAGTCTGTCCCCGTGGCGTGCACACCGGGCAACGTGGCCAGTTGGTCGCCGGAGTCGTGGCAAGGCTGAGATCGCTCTCCGACAGAAGTAGATATGCGGGCACACGGGAAAGGTCACCCCGTCGAGTCGACCGACACCAGGCTCCCTAAGGGCCACCGGATACGGGGTGAAACGTAGTCCTGCGAGACCCAGCGTCGGGCCAACAGGCCGCGGCCGACTCCCTATCCGCTCGTCCCCTAGGCGTCTGCCGCGGCCTTCTCGGCCAGGCAGCCCTCGGGGAGTTCGATCGGCACGAAGACGTCGGCGGACATGAGTTCGGCCGACGCCTC
>JAZGIX010000297.1:0-3398 GCA_036482315.1 Acidimicrobiia bacterium
GAGAACTGAGCGCTGTCGGCCACCACCGCAAAGCCCCATACGAGAAACAGGGCGACGGTCAAGGGCGGGGCGATCGCATAGACCACCGGGGTAAGGAGCGCACAGCTGCCTGAGACGGCCATTGACGTACCGGCGACGAGGGTTCTGCCGCGTCGATCGGCGACGACGCCGGCGATCCATGCACCTGCTCCTCCAATCGCGATTACGGCGAACGTGGCGGTCGGAACCCAGCCGTCGCCCCACCCGGAGGCGAGCGCCGAAGCGCTCAGGAAGGCCGCCGTCCACGTCCACATCGCATAGAGCTCCCACATGTGGCCCAGATAGCCATATGTGGATAGGCGCCATCCACGATTGCGCAGGATCTTGCCCACCATGCCGAATGAGAACCTGCCGGTGGTGGTCTCGTACGGACCGTCGGCAACGCCCCATTGCATGATTGCGACACCGATCAGAGCCAGCGCAGAAGCCCCGAGCACCACCCCGCGCCAATCGAATCCGAGACCCCGGATGAGGTGGGGCCCGGCACTACCGATCGTCAGGGCACCTACCAGTACGCCGAGCGCCATGCCCCGACCGGACCTGAACCATCCCGCCATCACCTTGAGGCCGCTCGGGTAGACGCCGGCGAGCGCGGCTCCGGTGAGAGCTCGCAAACCCAACGCCAGCAGGAACACGTTGCCGTCGAGTCCGACGAGCAGGGCGTTGGCGGCCGCTCCGATGAGTCCGCTGATCACGAAGATCCGCCGGCTGTTGAATCGGTCGGGAATCCCGAGGATCGCCAGACCGAGGGCCCCGGCCACGAACCCGATCTGAACCGCAAGCGTGAGACCGACGGATTGGCTGGTACTCAGCGACCACAGCTCCTCGAGTTGGGGCGCCACCGCCGAGGCCGAGAACCAGAGGGTCAGCGCCAGGAGTTCGGCGACGGCAACGGCGAACAGGGCTCGTTGCTGTCGCGTCTTGGAGTGTGTGTCAGTCGGCTCCACTGTCGGCGCTCACCAGTTCCGTTTGTGCCTCACCATCGTCCGGCGGAGGCTCGGGGCGCAAGAATACAAAGGCGACGGCGCCGGTGATGATTGCGCCCAGACCGAGTCCCCATGCCAGCGTGTTGTTGCCGATTACTCGGAATGCTGTCTGGGAGAGGTTCTCGATGAAGCGGAACGGTCCTGAACTGTTGAGGGCATCGGCACCCGAGGCGAGGGTCGTCCCCCAGAACCACACGATGTAGCTGCCGGCGAGTATCAGCACGAAGCCGGACACCTTGTTGATGTATTGCACCGATCGGCGGAGCCAACCGACCAGGGAGTGCTGCCCGAGTCCGACTGCGACGGTGACTCCCATCAACAGCATCGACATTCCCAATCCATAGGCGATGAAGGTGGCGACACCCGACACGAAGTCTGTCCGCTGCACCTGAAGTGCCACGACCGAGAGGAACACCGGCAGTGTGCACGACAAGGACGCCAGGGCGTATGAGACTCCGAATGTAAAGACCGATCCGATCCCCTTACCCTTACGAGCCCGCTTCGCCTTGGGGAGGCTGACAGTCAGCTCGAATCCCCTGAGCATGGCAATGCCCAGGCCGACGATGCCCACGCCGACGACCATCGCCACCCAGGGAATGCCGCTCGTGATCGCGTTCTGGAATCCTGCGGTTCCCGCCGAGATGAGGATCCCGGTGGTACCGAATACCACGAGGAACCCGAGTGAGACGACGCCCCCGACATACAGCGCCCGCTGCATGGCAACCACTCGACTCTCTTCTTCGTCTCCGGTGCCGACGAAGTAGGAGAGGTAGGCGGGGAGCATCGCAAACCCACACGGATTGACGGTTGCTACCAAGCCTGCGGCGAAAGCTAGGGCGAGTGGTGCGTCGATCATGCGCCGGTCAGGTGCTCGGTGATCAGATCGTTCAATTGACCCTCGGTGACGGGTCCGTTGTGCTTGTGCATGATCTCACCGTCGGCCGACACGAAGACCGTGAACGGCATTCCGATTCCGCCGAGCTCGGTGTAGAGGTCTCCGCGGGCGTCCTCGGCCAGGTCGAAGAGCACGCCGGTGTCTTCGACGAGGCTCAGTGCTCGGCCACGGTCGTCCTGGATGTTGAAACCTACAAACGCGACCTCGTCACCGCGCTGCTCCTGAACCGGTCGGAGGGCGGCAGACATCTCGGCGACGCATGACGGGCACCACGACGCCCAGAAGTTGATGACGAGGGGTTTGCCTTCGTAGTGGGCGAGTGTGGCGGTAGTGCCGTCGAAGAAAGAGAATTCCAGAGTGGGCACGGGCTTGCCCCGTGGACCGTCGCCGGATGCGCTCGAGGCCGCCGTGCCGCTAGACCCGCCGCTCAAGGCGACGACTGCGATCAAGGTGACGACGATCGCGCTGAGGCCAATCAACCAGGGGGCTCGTTTGCGAGTTTGGACCGACATTGTTACTCCGTGATGTGCGTTCCATCCCCTCAACGATGTCACCGCCCGGACTCATTCCGGAGTTTGTCGTCTGGGCGACAGTTCACTTCGGTGGCGCTTCGACCCATGTCTCGTGCACGTGCTGCCAGATGAGCCCATTCGGAGCCAGATCGGTCCGCAGGAAGAGGGCGGTCGATCGACGACGGGTCGTGTGTTCATCGTGGCGGTGAACTTCTTCGTACACGGCGAGACAGGACCCACTCGACCACCAGATCATCTCGGGGTCCTCGATGGTGATGGCGACACGGCGAGAGCCGCGCGCTCGCGCTAGATCATTCATCAGCTGCCCGCGCTGTACCAGCGAGCCGTTTGGGGGCACCATGGTGAAGTTCGGTGCGAGCACCTGTTCGACCCGGTCGAGATCGGTTGGGCCCTCGCCAAGAAACCACCGCTCGAACACGGCGTGCAGTTCGATGATCTCGCGTTCAACGGCGTCGGAGAGAGCGTTGTCGTGCACGCAGCGATTGTGGGCGATGCGAGCGACTGTCGCAAGGGAGGCAAACGCCACGATCGGTGCCGGCGCGACTCCCGGCGGCGGTGACCGGGTACGACGGCCCTATCGAGGGACCGATCCCTACACTCCCGAAGAATCTCATGACGCCTCCTTTTCCTTCCGTCGATGTCGGCCTGATCGCTCGCATTCGACGACTCGTTGCCTGGCTGACCTCGGAACGGGGCGCCATCGTGATGGTCTCTCTCGTCACCCTCGTCGGATTTGCTCTTCGGATCTGGCACCTGGATACAGAGCCGCTCCACGTCGATGAGATCCGTCAGGTGAGCAATGTGCAGGCGCCGTGGGGCGACCTCGTTCAACTGTCCTACGGACTTCAGCAACCGCCCGTCGACGATCTCATCGGCAAGGCATTCGTGACCGTGCTGCCGGCGACGGACTTCGTCCAGCGGCTTCCAGCAGCCCTCTTCGGCACG
>JAZGIX010000298.1:0-7161 GCA_036482315.1 Acidimicrobiia bacterium
GCCAGGTACTGCATCATCCACGCCTTGGCGTCGAGGTCGAGATGGTTGGTCGGCTCGTCGAGCAGCAGTACGTCGGTCTCAGCAAACAGAATCCTGCTGAGTTCCACTCTGCGCCGCTGGCCACCCGACATCGTCCGCACCGGTTGCGCCATTTCGTCGTCGGCGATGCCGACCGAGGCCGCAAACTTGCGTGCCTCCGCCTCGGCCCGGTACCCGCCCTTTGTCTCGAATTCGGTCTCCAGTCGAGCAAAGCGACGGATGAGGCGGTCTCGCTCATCGCCTGCGGACTGCTCCATCAAACGCCGCGTGTGTTCCATCCGGATCTGGATGCCTCCGATGTCGCGTGCCGCCAACACTCTTTCGAGAGCGGTCGCCTCGGGATGGTCTAGCTCGGGGAGGGCACTCTCCTGCGATAGATAGCCAACGACTCCGGACCGCGCCGCAGTACCCATCGAGGGATCACGCAAACCGGCCAGAGTTCGCAGCAGAGTGGTCTTGCCGGCGCCGTTGCGACCGACCAGCCCCACCTTGTCCCCGGGATGCAACGCAAACGACGCCTCCGACACCAGCGTGCGGATACCGACTTCGACGGACAGGTTGCGAGCAATGATCATGAGCAATCAGGGGTTAGGAGTTAGGCATTAGGAAGAAGGCTGGTCTGTCCAACACCCAATCCCTAACTCCTTCCAAAGAAACGCCCGGCCCTCGAGCGAGGTGCCGGACACGGGTCGGTCTTCCGGCCGTGATCCTAACCAGTTCGACTCAACCGTCGTTCGCGATGAACTCCGAAGCGAAGGCCTCCAGAGCCTCCGCGCCAACACCGGCCGGGATCAAGATGCGATCGACGCCGAGGGCGGTGAGCTTCTCGATCCATTCGGCCTTCGGGAGGGTCATCATCGTGATCTCCAATGCGGCCGGATCCCTCCCGGAACGTTCGGCATGCTCCCTGGCCAATGTGATGAGACCCGGCAACACCTCGAAATCGGCCGACGCCGGGATGAACCCGTCGCCCAGTTCTCCGGCGCGCCGTGCCGCTCGCTTACTGTGTCCGCCGACCACGATGGGAATCGGTCGTTGGATCGGCATCGGCCGGACGTAGATGTCCTCAAACGAGTTGAACTCTCCCGAGAATGTCGCGACCTCTTCGGTCCACACCGTCCGCATCAAACGTATCGCCTCGTCGGTCCGATCACCGCGGTCGGCGAACGACATCCCGAGTGCGGCAAATTCCTCTTCGAGCCAACCGGCGCCGACACCGAGTGTCACCCTGCCATTCGACAGCACATCGAGGGTGGCCACCTGCTTAGCGAGTACGACCGGGTTGCGTTGCGGAAGCACCAGGATCCCGGTGGCCAACCTGATGTGCTCGGTAGCAGCTGCCATGAACGACAGCCACACCAGCGGATCCGGACTCGGGAAGTCCTCACCCCCGTGCATTCGACCCGACTTCGAATACGGATACTTCGATTGGTAGCCACTCGGCACCGCAACATGCTCGATCGTCCACAAAGACTCGAAGCCGAGCCGTTCGGCCGCTCCCGCCAGCTCCAGCGCGGAAGCGCGATCCGGAGCCGCCACGTTTGCGTAGATGATTCCGTACTTCATTCCCAACCTCCGAGGAACCGCCGGGTGATCCGGCGACACTACCCGGGGCCGGGTAGCGTGAATCGCCTATGAGCGAGATCTTGCCCGACCTGACCACTTGGAACTGTTTTGCGTGCGGACAGAACCATCCGAAGGGTCTCCGGCTCCAGTTCACGGCACCCGAACCGGACCGAGTCAGGTCGGAGTTTCAGATCTCGACCGACCACGTGGGGCTGGGGCCGATCGTCCACGGTGGAATCGTGGCAACGATCTTCGACGAAGCTATGGCGTGGACCCTCTACCGGTGGCGCTACCAACCGCACCTCACCGCCCGGATGGAGCAACGATTCCGCGCCGCGGTCGAGGCGGACACCCCGCTGGTGGCGGAAGCCTGGATCACGGAAGATCGCGGGCGACGCCGCAATCTGGCGGTCCACATCCACCCTGCAGGAGAACCCCAACGGATCCTTGCCGAAGGCACGGGTACATACCTCCCCGCTGCCCCGTCGACCCTGGAGGCCCTGCCGACCGCACAACAGAAGGAACTGACCGCCGTATTCGACCACTTCCGAGCGCTCGACAAAGCAGCCGGGATTCCGGGCTAGAGGTTCGCCGTGACCGCGATCCTGTGGGAGCCATCACCCGAGCGGGCAAACAGCACCCACCTCGCAGGGTTCATGAAGCGCCACGGCTTCGACAATTACGACGACCTGTGGCGGTGGTCGATCGAAGACCGGCCGGCGTTCTGGCAAGCAGTGTGGGACGACGGCAAGGTCATCGCCTCAGTCCTGTCCGACCGAGTCGTCGGAGTCGAAGCGATGCCGGGAACCGAGTGGTTCCCCGGGGCCCGACTCAACTTCGCCGAGAACCTGCTGCGCCGTCGCGACGACGGCGTGGCGGTCATCGCCGTCGACGAGGCGGGCGTCCGCAACGACACCACCTGGAGCGAACTCAACGGCCTGGTCGCTCGAGCCCAGGCGGGGCTGCTGTCCCTCGGAGTCGCCCCCGGCGACCGCGTCGCCGCTCTTGTTCCGAACGGTCTCGAAGCTCTGGTCGCGATGCTGGCCACCACCGCTACCGGTGCAGTTTGGTCGTCGTGCTCGCCGGACTTCGGCCCGACCGGCGTGATCGACCGCTTCGGCCAAATCGAACCAACGGTGCTCATCACAGTCGACGGATACCGCTACAACGGCTCTGTCCACCTCGTCGGGCCAACGGCCCGCGCCGCCATCGACGCCATCCCCAACCTCTCGACCGTCGTGACGATCGACCAGGTCGGCACCGGGGTGGACACCGGCGATACCCCGGCGCTGGGGTGGGAGCAGTTCACCGCGACCGGACCCGATCTGCCGGCCTTCGCTCAACTCCCCTTCGACCAACCGGCCTTCATCCTCTACTCCTCGGGCACCACCGGGCCACCGAAGAGCATCGTTCACGGCGCCGGTGGAGTGCTTCTCAAGCATCTGACCGAGCTCCGACTCCACTCTGACATCCGGCGTGACGACCGCGTGTTCTGGTTCACCACATGCGGCTGGATGATGTGGAACTGGCTGATCAGCGCGCTGGCCGCCGAAGCAACCGTCGTCTTGTACGACGGGAGCCCGACGCACCCCGACCTGGGAACGCTGTGGCGGATGGCCGCCGACACCGGAGTCACCCATTTTGGAACCAGCCCCAAGTTCCTCGCCGCCAACGCCAATGCCGGACTCATCCCCAAGACGGAGGCCGACCTGTCATCCATCAGATGGCTCGGATCGACCGGTGCTCCACTCAACCCGGAGCAATTCGACTGGGTCTACGAGGCTGTCGGTGACGACCTGCAATTGGCATCGGTCAGCGGTGGGACCGACATCGTCGGTTGCTTCGCCCTCGGGGTCCCGACGCTGCCGGTACGCCGAGGCGAACTCCAGGCCCGGGCACTGGGCTGTGCGGTCGAAGCATGGAACGAAGCCGGAGAACCGGTGGTCGGCCAGACCGGCGAGTTGGTGTGCACCGGCCCTTTTCCATCGATGCCGGTCGCATTCTGGAGGGATCCCCAGGGAGATCGGTATCGCCACGCCTACTTCGACCAGAACCCCGGGGTCTGGACGCACGGCGACTTCATCGAGATTCGGCCCGAAGGGGGCGTAGTCATCCACGGGCGAAGCGACACCACGCTCAACCCGGGTGGCGTTCGAATCGGCACCGCCGAGATCTATCGGGCGATCGAGACCATGCCGGAAATCGAAGACTCGATCGTCGTCGGACGGGATGCGGACGGCGATGTCGAGGTGATGTTGTTCGTCGTTCTCGCCGCCGGCACCGAACTCGGCGACGGGTTGCAGGATGCGATCAGAGCGCGCATCCGCCAAGAGACCTCCCCCCGACACGTGCCCCGCCACATCGCCCGCGTGTCGGCGATCCCGTACACGCTGAGCGGCAAGAAGGTAGAGAAGGCCGTTCGTGCGATCGTCAACGGCGAGGAAGTGACCAATCGGGATGTGTTGGCCAACCCCGAGGCGCTGGAAGGGTTCACGAACGCCATCTAGTCGACACAGAGGCGGGCCGCGCCAGCCATCGGGCGATGGCAGTAGGGGTCGCCGGGCGCCGTAGCATCTGCTCCTCCGACGGAAGACGACAATTGAACGAGACTCTCGCCGCACTGGCCGACGAATTCTGGGGCTACTCGCTAGAAGTTGGGCCAACATCGGCTCTCATGCTCGGCATACACGATCACGACGAGCGCCACGAGGACGTATCACTCGAAGCCGAGGACGCCTTCATCGGCCGCATGCACGACTTCGCCGCCCGGGCCGAAGCCATCGACCCCGCCGGGTTGTCTGCCGACGAACGCATCACCCGCGAGGTCCTGGTCTTCGAAGCCGCCAGCAAGGCTCGCATGTCCGAGGGTCGGTTCGGGGAGATGTCCGCCAATCACGCCGTGGGCTTCCAGGCGATGCTTCCCGTCTACGTACCGCAACTGCCGCTTATCGCTCCGGAGCACGCCACCGCCATGGTGGAGAAGTACAAGGGCATCGCCAAGCAGTTCGATGATGCGATCGACCGGCTCAAGGCTGGTCTCGCCGGAGGGCGCGCCCCGATGGCCTCCACCGCGGCCAAGGCGGTCGAACAGATCGACGGCTACCTGGCGGCACCTTTCGATGAGGATCCGTTGCTGGCGCTCCGCTCACCCGAAGGATGGGATGGCGAAGCCGAGTGGCGGGACAACATGGTCGACGTGGCCCGAGATCATCTGCGCCCGGCAATGCAGCGGTGGCGCGACTTCGTCAGCTCCGAATTGATTCCCGCCGGACGGACTGAGGAGAATCCGGGTCTCAGTTATCTGCCCGACGGTGCAGACCTCTACGCCCGCACGATCTATCGGTACACGACGCTCGACATCGACCCGGCCGAGGTCCACCAGATCGGACTCGATCAGATCGCCAAACTCGACGAGGAGTACCGCGAACTGGGTGGCGAGGTGCTGGGCACCAGCGACCTGACAGAGATCTACTCACGGTTGCGGGACGATCCCGACCTCCACTTCTCGGACGGCCCATCCATCGTGGCCGCCTCCGAGCGTGCCCTCGCCAAGGCCAAAGAGGCGATGGTCGACTGGTTCGGACGTCTGCCGCAGGCAGAATGCCTGGTGAAGGAGACGCCGAGCGGGCCACTCGGGTTCTACTTCCGTCCGGCAACCGATGGATCCCGACCCGGGATGTTCTTCGTGAACACTTCGGATCCCACGGCGTGGGGCACCTACGAGATCGAGTCGTTTGCCTTCCATGAGGGCATTCCGGGTCACCACTTGCAGCTCGCCATCGCCGGCGAGCTCGAAGACGTGCCCGAGTTCCGCAAGCAGGCCTTCATCTCGGCCTACGGCGAAGGCTGGGGGCTCTACACCGAGCGCCTTGCCGACGAAATGGGGATGTACGGATCGCAACTCGACCGGATCGGCATGCTGTCGGCCGACTCGACCCGGGCCAGCCGCCTCGTCGTCGACACCGGCCTCCATGCCATGGGATGGAGCCGCCAGCAGGCGATCGACTACATGGTGGACAACTCTCCCAACACGGTCCTTTCGTGCGAGGAAGAAGTCGACCGCTACATCGGCATGCCGGGGCAGGCCTTGTCGTACATGCTGGGCCGGCTCGAGATCCAACGGATGCGTCGCGAGGCCGAAGCCACTCTGGGAGACGAATTCGACATCAAGGCCTTCCACGACACCGTGCTCGGTTCCGGCATCGTCCCGCTTGGAACGCTGGATCGAATGGTCTCAGACTGGGCGACTGCCGGGTAAACGGACACAAGGAGTGCAGTCGGGGCCGGGGCGGCGATATCCTCGGTACCGGGCCCGGGTGGCGAAACTGGCAGACGCGGCGGACTTAAAATCCGCTGTCCCCTCTGTGGGGCGTGCAGGTTCAAATCCTGCCCCGGGCACTGAGGAGCATACGACGCCCGACTTCCTCGCTCGCCTCCAGCGACCGACTCGTCTCCGCCCAACGCGACCCGCACCCACCTCACCTCCCGGCTCGCGCCACCGTGTACCTGAGGGCACGTATCGCGGCTCGTCGGTAACGCGGAGAAGGTTCAAATCCTGCCCCGGGCACTGGGGGGCAGACGAGGCCCCACCCATCTCAACGAGTCAACGGGCGGCGGGCGGAGCGTGGACGATCGCCACCATCGCGGTCGTCGAGCTGGCGCGGCGATGCTCTGCAAGTTCCTGGTACTCAGGCGAATTCCACCAGGCGAGGCATGCCTCTTCCGACTCGAAGCGGATGATGACGGTACGGCCGCTGATCTCCTCGCCTTCGAGCAGCGTGACGTTGTCGTCGAATGTGATGAACTCTCCACCGTGTGCCTTCAGGATCGGGAAGAAACCCATCTCGTAGTCGTGATACCGGTCGGCATCGTCGATCGTCAATTGGGCGATGAAGTGCACGGGGTCGCTCATGGAGCCTCCAGTAAAGGTGGTCGTGGCAAGCCTACGACTCGGCTCACCAGATGAGCAGGAGGTTCTGTGCGTATTGTTGATGGGATGCCGCATCGAAGCGGCTGGTGAATCGATCAAGGAGCTTGCTGATGACTGAACTGCATCCCAATGCTCAGGTTGTCCTCAAAGGCTTCCAAGCCTTCGCAGAGGGAGACATGGCGACGATGAGGGAGCTGTTCACAGAAGATGCCGTCTGGCACGTAGGTGGACACAACCGTTGGACCGGCGACTATCAGGGTCTCGATGCCATCCTCGAATACTTCGGCGGACTCGCCGGCGAAGCGTCCTTTGACCAGGACATTCACGCGGTGCTCGCCGACGATGAGCATGTCGCCACCCTCGTAAACACCACGGCTACTCGCGGCGATAAGGCGCTCGAGTCTCAAACCGTGTTCATCTTCCACGTCGGTGGCGGAAGGGTGTCCGAGGTGTGGGGGACATCGTTGGATGACCATGCCACCGACGAGTTCTGGGGGTAATTGCCCACACCTGCAGAAATGGACCGACTGCTCGCCTCGGGTGGTGAGATCGACCGGGCAGAATTCATCCGCTCCACCATCGAAGAGGCGCACAAGACGCCGGGTTGACACCGGCTTTGAGGTCGG
>JAZGIX010000299.1:0-2671 GCA_036482315.1 Acidimicrobiia bacterium
CCCGATTGGGAATACCGGCCCGGTGGTTCCACATTGAGAGACCTTGCCGCCTCGATCGATCGAGAGGGACTCGAACGTATGAGCAATGAACTAGCCCCGATGGACCACACTCGCCGCTACGCACCGGAGGCGAGCATGGAAGCCGACAACGGCGAGGTCTATGACGCCGAGATGGAGGCCAACGTCAGAGAGATGCTCCTCGTGATCGGGGAGGACCCCGAACGTGAGGGCTTGGTGAGAACGCCGCTACGGGTCGCCAAGGCGATGGACTTCCTCACCAGCGGATACACGACTTCTCTCGAAGAGGCCGTCAACAACGCCATCTTCGAGACGGATGCCGACGAGATGGTCATCGTCAAGGACGTCGAGTTCTACTCGTTGTGCGAGCACCACATGCTTCCGTTCTTCGGTAAGGCGCACGTCGCCTACCTGCCGAACCAGCGGATCATCGGACTGAGCAAGATGGCCCGGATCGTCGATCTCTTTGCTCGACGGCTTCAAGTTCAAGAACGTCTCACCAATCAGGTGGCCGATGCCATCGAACAGGTACTCGATCCGCATGGAGTCGCCGTCGTCATGGAAGGCAGCCACTTCTGCATGATGATGCGCGGGGTTCAGAAGCAGGGTTCGTCGATGGTCACTTCGGCCATGCGAGGCGGCTTCAAGACGAACCACAGCACCCGGGCCGAGTTCATGGAGTTGATCAAGGGCTGAGCCCTCACGGACCATGGTCAGGTGTCTGTGACGCGCTTGCCCGCGGCGTATCCAAGCGCCGTCGAGTAGCCAGTACCACACCGGGTCGCTTGTGAGGCAGGCGACGCGCCTGGCCCCTTCATCGCCGGTGCAGTATTGAGTAACCAGGCGGAACCCGTGTTGGCTCTTCACTGGCTACTGGCTACTGGCTACTGGCTACAAGGTATCCTCGCCGCCTTCCCTGGAGAGTTCATGAGGATCCTTTTTGCGGACAAGTTCCCGGCCGAGCAGCTGGGGACGATGCGGGCTCGCGGTCACGATTGTGAGCTGCGACCGGAGCTTGCTGGTGCGGATCTGACCAACGAACTCTCGGGCTATGACGTACTGGTCGTACGAAGCACCGAGGTGGATGAGGGCACGCTCGAAGCTGCTGATGCGCTGAAGATGATCATCAGAGCTGGCGCGGGATACAACACGATCGACGTTCAGGCTGCGGGTGAACGGGGCGTGTACGTCAGCAATGTTCCGGGTAAGAACGCGGTTGCAGTCGCCGAATTGGCGTTCGGCCTCTTGTTGGCGATTGATCGCAATATCCCGGACAACGTGGCGGATCTACGAGCCGGCAAGTGGGATAAGTCGCGCTATCAGAAGGCGGAAGGATTGTTCGGGCGACCGGTGGGGGTTGTCGGCATCGGTGCGATAGGTCTTGCCTTTGCCGAGCGGGCCCATGCATTCGGAATGCTGGTGCATGCCCTTGCCAGCAGCGGACGTTCCCCCGACACGGTGCGTCGCTTGGATGCCATCGGGACCGCCTATCTGCCAGGCCTGCCCGAGCTGGCGTCTGCGGTCGATGTGATGTCGTTCCATGTTCCCGCCGATCCGACGACCAAGGGCATGATCGGGGCCGAGTTGCTGGGCCATCTTCGACCGGGTGCCATAGTCCTCAACACATCGCGGGGTGATCTGGTCGATGAGGAGGCGATGTTGGCGGCACTAGATGGCGGGATACGAGCCGGGCTCGACGTGTATCCCGACGAACCCGGCTCGGGCAGCGGCGATTTCATCTCGGCACTGGCCCAGCATCCCAACGTGTATGGGACCCACCACATCGGTGCCTCCACCACCCAGGCACAGCATGCCATCGCCGACGAGATCGTGGAGATGATCTCCGCCCTCGAATCCGGTGAGATTCGCAACCCCGTCAATCTGGAGTTGGTCCGATCGCAGAGCGGTTCGGCTGAGGAGGCAGAGTGACCGGGCACGTTGCCAACTTCTCGGCAGGTCCTTCGACTCTCCCGGCGAGCGTGCTGGAGGAGGCACGTGACCAAC
This sequence comes from Acidimicrobiia bacterium, assembly GCA_036482315.1. Lineage (GTDB taxonomy): Bacteria > Actinomycetota > Acidimicrobiia > Spongiisociales > UBA11373 > JACZWZ01. The sequence continues at coordinate 2,023 of JAZGIX010000299.1, forward strand.
TGGTGGACTACCAGGGCACCGGAATGTCGTTGATCGAGATGAGCCACCGCGGTCCTCACTACACCGAGGTGCACACCGAGACGACATCTCTGGCGCGTGAGGTCCTTGACGTTCCCGACGATTTCGAAGTGCTGTTCATCCAGGGCGGAGCAACGCTCCAGTTCTCGATGGTGCCGATGAACCTGCTCGGAGAGGGCGAGCCGGGTGGGTACGTCGTCTCCGGGTCGTGGGCCAAGAAGGCCCTCGCAGACGCACAGATTTACGGGGACGCTTACGCCGCGTGGGATGGCGCTGCCGATAGCTACCGCGGCATGCCGTCGTCCGAGGACCTGGAGGTCCGGCCGGACACCCGCTACCTGCACGTCACCTCCAATGAGACCATCGGCGGCATCCAGATGTTCGCGTGGCCGGATGTCGGGGTCCCGCTGGTGGCGGACATGTCCTCGGACTACATGTCGCGACCGGTCCCGTGGGAGCGATTCCACCTCGTCTATGGCGGCGCCCAGAAAAACCTGGGACCTTCCGGGGTCACCATCGTGTTCGTCCGGAAGTCGGTTCTCGAGACGACCAATCGTGATCTGGGGGCCTACCTACGTTATGACGTTCATGCCGACGGTGATTCGCTCTACAACACGCCACCGGTCTTCTC
>JAZGIX010000300.1:0-5496 GCA_036482315.1 Acidimicrobiia bacterium
ATGAGAAACTTCGAGCAGCCCTACCTATCGACCAGCATCTCGCAGTTCTGGCGCACCTGGCACATCTCGTTGTCCACTTGGCTCTGGGACTACCTCTATGTCCCGCTTGGCGGCAGTCGGAGGGGGCTTCGCCGAACCTTTATCAACCTCGGCTTGGTGATGCTGATCGGGGGCCTGTGGCACGGAGCAGCCTGGACGTTCGTCGTGTGGGGAGGTTTGCACGGTTTCTATCTGATCGTCCACCGTGCGCGCGGCTCTTACGAGGTTCGAGGGAGACCTCCCGCACCACGACTCGCCGACCTGTGGCGGGTCGTGGGCACTTTCCATCTGGTCGGCTTTGCCTGGATCTTCTTTCGGGCGCCGAGCCTCGATGCAGCCTTTGAGTACATCAGGGGCTTTGCCCGGCTGGCCAGTACCGCCGCCGGTGACGGCGGATCGGTCGTAACCCAGACGGTCGGTGTCATAGCGGTGGTCGCCGCTGCGTTCGTACTCGACTGGATAGATCGCAACCGGGAGATCTATCAACCGCTGATGTGGAGTCCGCTGCCGCTCGGAATTGCGGCGGCCTCGATGGTGATGGCTCTGCTCGTCTTCAGCGGTGGCACGCTGGTGCCGTTCATCTACTTCCAGTTCTGAGTCGGCTGGTCGGGGCCGAGAGGTTGACTCTGCAGATCGACCGGCGATCGCTCAGTAGTCCTGGGGGACGATGTTTTGGTCGCCGATCGGTGAACGAATGTATCCGGTGCGCTGATCGGGTCGTGCGGGGAGGTCGATCGCGGGTCGGCCGACATCCTCGTACGGGATTTGTGACAGCAAGTGTGCGATGCAATTGAGGCGTGCCCGCCGTTTGTCGTCTGCGGGCACCACCCACCACGGTGCTTGCTTGATGTCGGTGTGGGCGAACATCTCGTCCTTGGCTCTGGAGTACTCCTGCCAGAGGAGGCGGGATTCGAGATCCATGTCACTCAGTTTCCAACGGCGCTTCGGATCCTGCATCCGGGCTTGGAATCGACGTTCCTGTTCCTCATCGCTGACCGAGAACCAGTACTTGAGGAGGATGATCCCGCTCCGCACCAGCATTCGTTCGAACTCGGGGCAGGAACGGAGGAATTCTGTGTATTCCTCGTCGGTGCAGAAGCCCATGACCCTCTCGACGCCCGCACGGTTGTACCAACTCCGGTCGAACAGGACCATCTCGCCTGCTCCTGGAAGCCGCTCGACGTACCGCTGGAAGTACCACTGAGTCTTCTGGCGCTCGGTTGGAGTCCCCAGGGCTTCGACCCGGCAGATCCGGGGATTCAGGCGCTCGGTGATCCGTTTGATGGCGCCACCCTTTCCGGCCGCGTCGCGCCCTTCGAAGATCATGACGACCTTGAGGCCCTTCTCCTTGACCCAGGACTGCAGCTTGGCAAGTTCTATCTGCAGGTCCGTCAGTTGCTCCTCGTACCAGACGCGGCGGATCTTGCCGCTGGCTTTGAGGTGGGCTCTGCCGAGTCGTTCCCCCAGGGCGTGATCCGCGAGGTCCACGGATTCGATGCTCGGTGTGTCGGTTCCGGCGGGTTCACTCATCGCCCAGAGGCTACTCCGGCCCGACGGACGATCTGTCTGTCACCCCCGGCCCGGTCGGAATCCAGTGCGACGCCGGTGAAGACATGGTGATCGGATGAGGAGCCGCCGGTGGAGGAGTGGGAGCGCACCGTTGTGCGGTGCTGTCACCTGCAGTGCTGTGACGTCCGAGCGCGGTTTCGATTCGTTCTGCGACCCTCGCTCTGGTCCTCTTCGCGGGGATTCCACGAGTTCCCGACCACGGTGAGGGTTCCTGAGTCGAGTAGCGGTCGCTTGGCGAACCGGTGCCCTGCCGTTGCGTTGTCCGTCACTGCTGCTGCTCAGTTGTCTCCGACTCCTTCCACCAGCGGTGTCTGACTCACGTTGGCGGGAACCAACTCGATTCGTTAGGGCCGAAAGACCGGAACCGGTCGATGTTCGATCGCGTTGGACGGACGATCATGTGGCGGCTGCGGCCACCGGGGAGCGCACCTGGCGGTACCGGCTCTGTAGCCTCGCCGGTCATGTGGTCGGTAATGGTGCTCGGTTCCGCCCAGGACGGCGGTATGCCTCAATTCGGGGCTCACACCGCGCTCGACGAGGCGGCGCGCACCGGGGAGATCCCGCGACGGTTCTCGTCATCGGTTGCCGTCGTCGGAGACGATGGTCGGGTTCTGCTGCTGGATGTGGGACCGGACCTGAAGGCTCATGAGGAGGTATTGGCTACGAACCGGGCGATGGGGAGGCGCGCCGAGTCGACGCCGATCGATGGTGTCGTCGTTACACACGCTCACGTCGGTCACTACGCCGGTCTGTTGCTGTTCGGGCGGGAGACGCACGCGGCTGACGCGATGCCATGTTGGGTTACGGCGAAGATGGCGCGCTTCCTCGAGTCGGAAGCGCCGTGGAGGTTGCTCGTTGAGCAGGGCCACCTGGACCTGCGGGCACACGAGCCGCCTGCCTCCTTCGAACCCTGGGCTGATCTGAGTGTGTCTCTGATTCCGGTTCCCCATCGACATGAGGCCAGTGACACGGTTGCCATCTCGATCAACGGATCGGCGCTCTACCTGCCGGATATCGATTCCTGGGGCGAATGGTCCGAAGCCGAGGATGTGATCGGAGCCCATTCGACCGCGTTTCTCGATGCCACGTTCTGGTCGGATACGGAGCTGCCGAATCGTGACATGGAAGCTATCAAGCATCCGTTCGTCCCTGACACGTTGGAAAGATTCGCTCATCTGGCGCCGAGCCGTCGACTGGTACTCACCCACCTCAACCACACCAATCCGATCTCAGACCCTGCGTCACCCGAACATGCAGCAGTTCTCGAGGCGGGGTTCGAGGTTGCGATCGAGGGTCTCACGATCAGGCTGTGACCCCGGCCGAGAGCTGGACCCCGGTGTACGATTCCGGTCCGAGATTCCCACCCTGGAGGACCAGTGGCCGACACGATCCCCGCGCGACTCTTCGATCAGGCTGAACGCCGGCCCGGGAGCCCCGCCTACTACGAGAGGAACGGCGGGGAGTGGGAGTCCGCGTCGTGGGGGGAATACGCAGAGCAGGTCCGTCGCGCCGGGAAGAGCCTCGTCGCTCTCGGGTTCGCTCCCGGCCAGCATGTGGCGATCCTCGGCTTCAATCGGCCGGAGTGGGTCATCCTCGATGTGGCGTGCATGGCCGTCGGCGGGGCTCCGGCCGGGATCTACGCCACCAGTTCGCCTGAAGAGGTGCAGTACATAGCGCACCACTCCGAGGCACCGATCATTCTGGTGGAGGACAAGGCCCAGCTGGAGAAGGTGACGGCGGTGCGCTCCGAGCTGCCGCATCTCCAGTACATCGTGACCATGCGCGGCACGCCCAAGGTCGACGATCCGATGGTGCTGAGGTGGGAGGAGTTCCTGAGCAGAGGCGACGCCCTCGACGACTCCGACTTTGTCGAGCGTCTCGAGGCGCTCGAACCCGATGGATTGGCCACCCTCATCTACACATCGGGGACCACCGGCCCCCCCAAGGGCGTGATGCTGACCCATCACAACCTCACCTGGACTGCCGATGCAACTCTCGGGATTGCCCCCACCCACTCGGACGATCGACTCGTTTCGTACCTTCCGCTCAGCCACATCGCGGAGCAGATCTTTACGATTCACATCGCGATCTCAACCGGGTATCGGATCTACTTCGCCGAGTCGATCGCTGCGGTGGCGGACAACATCAAGGAGGTTCGCCCGACCCTCTTCTTTGCGGTCCCGCGGGTGTGGGAGAAATTCCACGCTGGGGTCGTGGCCAAGCTGGCTGAGGCATCCGGAATCAAGACAAAGATTGCCGCCTGGGGGCAAGGTGTCGGGCGAGAGGTCGTGCATATCAAGAATCGCGGGGGTGAGCCTTCCGGGCTGCTCGGCATCCAGTACAAGATCGCCTCGAAGCTGGTGCACCACAAGGTGCTCGACGGCCTCGGCTTGGACGAGTGCCGGGTGGCGGTCACGGCTGCGGCGCCGATCTCGGCTGAGGTGCTCGAGTTCTTTGCAGGTTTCGACCTCCCGATCATCGAGGTCTACGGCCAATCGGAAGGCACCGGTCCGACCACTGCCAACAAGCCGCGCAACACCAAGATCGGCTCGGTCGGCCTGGCTTACCCCGGCGCCGAGGTGCGCCTGGCCGATGACGGCGAGGTGCTGCTGAAGGGCGGCAACGTCTTTGCCGGGTACTACAAGAACCAGGAGGCGACTAGAGAGACTGTCATCGACGGCTGGCTCTATTCAGGTGACCTGGGTTCCTTCGACGATGACGGCTTCTTGACGATCACCGGGCGCAAGAAGGACATCATCATCACGGCCGGAGGGAAGAACGTCGCTCCGAAGAACCTCGAGGCGGCGATCAAGGACAACCTGCTCGTCTCAGAGGCGGTGGTGATCGGTGATCGCCGCAAGTACCTGACGGCTCTGGTAACCCTCAACTCCGAGACGTCCGATGTTTTTGCGCTGCAGCACGGGATCACGGAGCCCCTCTACCAATCCGAGATCATCCGGAAGGAGATTCAGGACACCGTCGATGAGATGAATGAGCGGTTCGCCCGCGTCGAGCAGGTCAAGACGTTCGTGATCCTGCCGCGAGAGTTGACGATCGACGACGGCGAACTGACGGGAACCCTCAAGGTCAAGCGCAATGTCGTCAACGAGCACTTCGCCGCCGAAATCGAGGCGATGTATTCCGAAGATGGTTCCTGACGCACAGTGACCAGGATCGCCGTCCTTACCTCGGGAGGCGACGCACCCGGTATGAACGCGGCGATTCGAGCCGTCGTCAAGGTCGGCGCCGGACGCGGGTGGGAACACGCGGTTCGGGCGCCGATCTCATTCTGGAGTAGGGAGCTTCTTCGACGGCGGAACTCCCGCACGCCATCACCGATTCGGGCCTCTGGCGGCCGGCAGTAGCATCGCCCGTCCCCTAAGAGGTGAGCGAGAATGTCAGCGTCCGAGTTCTACAAGTTCCTCCACCTACTTTCCGCCATGGTTTGGGTGGGCGGTTCGGTGATGACGCAGGTGTTCGGTGCCCGGATCGGGCGGTCGGGAGACCAGGCACAGACACTGACATTTGCCAAGGGCGCCGCCACGGCGACCCGGGTTCTGAGCGTTGCCGGTCTGTCGACCGCGGTATGGGGGATCCTGCTGGTTGCCGATGTCGAGTTGTTTGAGTTCGAGCAGACTTGGATCGTGCTCGGGTTTGGTGGCGTTCTCGTCGGCGCCCTCCTTGGCGCGATGTTCTTTGGTCCGCAGATTCGGAAGTTGATCGGACAGCTCGAGTCGGGCGACGATTCTGCCGACGAGACCATCAAGAGAATCATCCTCGTCAGCGCCCTCGAATTGGTGGTGCTGGTCGTCGTGGTGTGGGCGATGGTGGTCAAGCCCGGCCTCTAGAGGTTCCGCATCCTCACCCTCGACGGTTTCTTGGGCTGAT